>NZ_WRFL01000010.1:0-50973 GCF_009778815.1 Candidatus Bathycorpusculum sp. | reverse complement strand
CTTGGTCATGATCTTTCTTCTGTTACTGTGGATGCTACTTGTTTGGTTGCTGGTTCGGTTACTACTACTTGCAGTCGTTGTGATTATGAAGATGTTGAGGTTCTAGCGGCTCTTGGTCATGATTTCTCTATTTTGATCGGACACAAAGACCCTACTTGCGAAGATTATGGGTATGATCGCCTCAAATGTAGCCGTTGTGATAGAACCATCACAAGTTATATTTCCCCTCTGGGTCACAACTGGAGTGAGTGGACTGTAACCAAAGAACCCACCTGCGAAGAAGAAGGCGAAGAGACCCAAATATGTCTCAATGACTCTTCCCATATCCAAATCCGCCCTATTCCAAAACTGGATTGCTACACTGTAATCTATGCACCCGGCGACTTTGGTACCTGGGATGCTGAAAACAATACCTACAAACATCTGCTCTATGGCGACGCTACACCTGATTTCAAAGAAGACCCCTACACAAATCACATCTCCGGCTGGACCTTTATCGGATGGGATCCAGTGATAAACACAACCGTATCTTGCTCAGTAACATACACAGCACAATGGGAACAAGAAGAACTGATAGTAGAATTCAAAGACTGGAATGGCTACCTTCTAAAGTCCGAGAAAGTTCTATATGGCAATAATGCAACTGCCCCACCCAACCCCACCCGGGCAGGCTACAGCTTCACTGGCTGGGATACAAGTTTCATCAATGTAACATCAAATCTCGTCGTTACAGCACAATATACCCAAATAACCCAAACCAATGGCTCCTCAAGTTCCTCTTCGTCTAGCAGATCATCTTCAAGTTCCTCTTCGTCTAGCAGATCATCTTCCAACACCGATATGCCAAACGATGACGTAGAATACAGCGATACTAAAAATTCCTCTCTACCTGTGGATATCGAAGAACCTTTGGTGATGTGGGCATTTGTAAATCTAGCATTGAGCATTGCTGGTATTATATTGCTACTTATAGCTGTTATTGGTGTGCTGTTAAAACAAAAATCAGAAAACAGCAAAACCAAGCAAAATGTTGCAGGCCATGGTAATTCGCACAGCACCGTGTGGTTAGTTGTAATGCTTGCTTTGAGTGTTGCAGGAATTGTAGTGTTTCTTCTCACACAGAATCTGCAGGGCAGTATGGTAATGACGGACAATTGGACAATCGTAAACGCAATAATCTTCGTGGTAGAAATCATCCCCATAGCACTCATATTCAAAAGCAAAAAATCGCCGAATTAAAAACCCAATTGCAATCCCTCAACAATCCCCTACACGGGGATCTTTCTCCTTTTTTATTTAATTTATGTCCGCTTGTTATGATGATTCCTTGTGAAACGCCTAAACATAAATCATCCAAAATCCTGTATAACTGTTCAATCATTTTTGACATCCTCGTTGATCAAATTAAGCATCTCCTCTATGCTAACTACCTCCTCTTTGCCGCTACATTACGATACATGTAAAGTATAATTTCCCTTATTTGATCGAACAGGAAGATTTTTAATTAGATAACCTTAAATTTCGCTTGGGATATGGACTATCCTGCGCGGCCGTCGTCTAGTCTGGTTTAGGACTTTAGCCTTCCAAGCTAATGATCCCGGGTTCAAATCCCGGCGACCGCACCACACTACCTTGATGTTTGCATTTGTTGTTGGTTGTTTTGTAGCACCGCTCCAGCAACCGTTGCTAGATTATTTACATATGGCCGTACAGATTCCTGTAAAGAACAACGTTATTGGTTAGATACTTCTGACATTACAGAATTTGATGCACCTATCACCTCAATAAATTGTAAAGTGGTCCAGTTGGTCTGGCTGGTATCCTTCTGCTGATCTTGTTTATGTCTGTGCTATACTTAGTGTATACAGAAGAAATGTTGATTAAAAAATGGAGTGATCTGTTGTGCTGTGCATAGATGTTATGAAAATTTGGCCCGAATTGGGTGTTTGATTTCATCGGAAAACCTGTATTGGTTTCAAGTTTGCCTAATACTAGTATAGAAACCTTCTTTACCCGAACCCGGTGTCATCGTATAGGAGTTATGTTTATGCCTTTAGCGTTTATTATTGGGACTGCGGGTTCTGGTAAGTCTCTTTTTACAGCTGCTTTTGCTGAGTGGTTGAAGCTGAGTAAACAGGATGTTGCTGTTGTTAATCTTGATCCGGGGGCACTTAAATTGCCTTATCAGCCTGATGTTGATGTCCGTAATTATGTGGATGTTGGCGATTTGATGGAAAAATATGGTCTGGGGCCCAATGGAGCTCTTATTATGGCGGCGGATTTGATTGCTGATGAGATTGACAATTTGACGCGTGATATTGAGGAGGCTCATGCGGATATTGTCTTGGTGGATACGCCTGGGCAGATGGAGCTTTTTGCTTTTCGTGCAAGCGGACCCTACATCGTTAACGAATTAACTAAAGAACCTAAGGCGCTTGTTTATCTGTTTGATGCTGTTTTTAGTGTTAATCCTCTCAACTATGTCTCTAACATGTTTCTCTCTGCTGCAGTGTATAATCGTTTCTTTCAGCCGCAGTTGCATGTGCTCTCTAAAGCCGATTTGGTTCCACCAAAGGATGTGCAGGCGGTTGCGTCTTGGTCAGCTAATCCCATGGCGCTCGAAGATGCTATTGAGGCAAAGCTCGATGGTACCAAACGCCTCTTTAGCCGCAACATGATGCAGGCTATCAACAAACTGGGCCTAAAATTCCTTCTATCACCCGTTTCCTCGAGGACCAATGAGGGTATGGTTAACATCAACACCGTATTGGAACGTATCTTAAATGATGGTGAAAAATACACTACTTAGCCATTGATTAGTGACCATGTGGCGGCAAATGCGCCCCGCTTAGCTTTTAGTTCTGACTCGGCACCTGCTACAACAATTACATCGTTGTCTTGGGGCTTTAGTTCTTCAAGCAGATGGCTGGCAGCATTTGGAAACTGTTTTTCTATATTATCACTCACCGACTCAATCCCAAGCTTGCCGTCTCTGTATACTATAACCAGTGCTTGGCGTGCGCCTGCAATGATGGCGGCATCCCGTTGGTTGATGCCTGAGCCGACTTTTTCTGCTCGGCCTCTCAATAAATAGGCATGATTAAATTCTGAGGGGGTTAAATCTGATTGGGGGATGGTTGCTTGTTTGGGAAACGCGGCTTCGAACTGTTGCCAGATTTCTCTGCCCTTATCGGTCAAGTTGGCGCCTCCTTTGGAGGTCTCAATCAGTTCGGCATCTTTGAGCCGGCTAATTATGGTGCGAACTGCCCCATCGCCGACCTGAAGCTTTTCTGCTAATTTATTTCTACCCAATGGTCTCTTAGCTAACAGTTCAAGTGTGTAGTATAGATGAAATATAGTAAACGATGTGAAGGGTCCAGGCGCTTTTCTATCTGCAATTTGTTGCATAAATTTCTTCAAAGACGCCGCCATATTTCTACCTCTACATACTTAACACAGCTAACTACTTATAATTTATCTGTTCACAGCGTATTCCTTTTTGTGGCTTGATTACAACCCACCAATAGCCTGTTGCTTAGCATTTTTAGTGTTGATGATGATGTAGAACTTTTTGTGTGAAGTTCTATTGGTTAAATTCACCACCAGTGTTGTGTGTTTGGGGTTGTTTGTTTGTGCTGGTTGTGGTTGTGTTGTGTTGATCATTTCAAATGGATTTTTTTTAGCAGAAAGGAATATAAGAAAATTGAGGGGTAGTGTACGTCAAGTTGCTTAACGGAAGAGAACCCCATGAAGCGAAACGGAAAATACTTGTTTACATCTGAATCTGTCGGTGAAGGTCATCCTGATAAGGTTGCGGATCAAATTTCTGACAGTGTTCTAGATGCTATTTTCACCCAAGACCCCAAGGCTCGTGTTGACTGTGAGACTATTGTTATGCAGGGCACAGTTATAATTACCGGCCAAATTACTACGCCTGTTTCTGTGGATATTCCAAAGATTGTCCGCGGAACCCTAAAAGACATCGGCTTTGATAATGCTAAGGACGGTTTGGATTGGGAGACTTGTGGTATTTTGGTATCCTTGACCGCTCAGAGTCCTGATATTGCTATGGGTGTTAACGAGTTTAATGGTCATGAGCAGGGTGCGGGTGATCAGGGTATGGTTTTTGGGTATGCTAGCAATGAAACCAAAGAACTCATGCCACTGCCCATCATGTTGGCTCACAAACTTGTGAAGCGATTGGCTGAGGTGCGAAAAGACGGCACTATGCCCTATTTGCGTCCAGACTGTAAATCTCAGGTGACTGTTGAGTATGAGGGTGGCAAACCCAAATGCGTCAAAACCGTTGTTATAGCGGCTCAAAACAATGGCTCCATCGAGGATGCGGTTCTTAAAAAACAAATCATTGAACAAGTCATAAAACATGTTATTCCAAGCGAGCTAATCCCTGCTGATATTAAATATGTTATCAACGGTACCGGTCGTTTTGTTATCGGTGGAACCCTTGCCGATTCAGGCTTAACCGGTAGAAAAATTATTGTTGATACCTATGGTGGTGTGGGTAGCCACGGTGGTGGTTGTTTTAGCGGTAAAGATCCCTCCAAGGTCGATCGTAGCGGTTGCTATATGGCACGTTACATCGCAAAAAACGTCGTTGCCTCCGGCTTAGCAGATCAATGTGAAGTTCAAATCAGCTATGCCATCGGCGTCGCCCAACCCATATCGGTGCTGGTTAACACCTATGAAACCGGCAAATTAGCTGATGAGCAAATTCTTGAGCTGGTCAAAAAACACTTCGATATGCGCCCCAAAGCAATCATCGACCAACTCAACTTATTGCGACCCATCTATAGGCAAACTGCCTCGTTCGGTCACTTTGGACGCGATGAACTCCCTTGGGAAAAAACCGATAAGGCAGACAGCCTCAATAAAGATCTTGAGGCAACCAAAGTCTAACTTATCTTTTCTTTTTTGTTTTTATTTTAGCGTCTTTTTGTTGTTTTCTGGTGTTTTCTGTATTTGCTACTCTGATGTGGTTTCCAGTGGTTCTCCAAAGCAACAACTCAGTTTGGTTTATCCGCCGCCTGGTGAGCCGTGAAAGGGTGCGCCTTCCCAGAGTAGCTTCCACCAGTCATCCTCAGTTATAGTTTCACCCTGCACAATTATATCTAACACTCTCTTCAACATCGCATGATGACGGCACTCATCCTCGAGTATGGCGTTTAGCAAAAAAATGACTTTAGCGTTATCTATTTCGGGAATTTTTTCTTTAAGGACTTTTATAAGCTCCGCCTCTATCGCAATATGTTTCTCCACCAACGCCCGCTGTTTATCAAGATCATCCTGAGCTAAGGCTGTCGAGGTACTGCTCAGCAAGGTGAGTGCTGAGGTATAGAGATCGGCATGTTTCACAGAATCCAACGAAACACCCCTTAGCACACCCTTGACAGCGGGATTTTTCATACCCACAAGTGCGCTCTCCAAAGAATCCACAATCTCATTCTCAACTGTTACTTGTTTTTTAAGAAAATCCACTAAACTATTGCTATTTTTCTTATCCTCAACCATAAACCAAACCTCATTTTTATTAAAATAATTTTTATTAAAATATCAATCGTTAAATTTTTGGATTAGCCTATTCTATTTTCCCTATCTCTTTTGTTACGTCAATGGGTGACTTGTAGGTTTTATTGGGAAGTTTAGCAATCAAATCCATGACATCTTGGGGTGCGGTTTTGCTTTGGGCACTATCCACCATGTTCTCTTTACTCGCAGGATAGTTCATACCCTTGAGATACTTTACAAGAATGGCTGGACTGACATGGCCTGCCTTTTCACTTCTATCTATCTGTTGCTTTTTTGAGCCTTGTCCTTGCCCAATTCTTCTACGATGGGTCGTTGTTGTTTGTTCACTCGTGTGGTTCCACCTCCAAACATCCTGGTTAAAAAATAAAAAAGGCGTTGACTCACCATCGTTATTTTTCAAGTTCTTTGCCTTCTTCGATGAGTCTTTTTACTTTTTGACCGCCTTTATGGCCGATTTCGCTGTAGAATTCGGGGCCGTGGGTTTCTGCGGTTTTTTCTCCTCCGAGGCGGCCTGCTTCTTCAACGGTCATTTTTCCTCTTTTTCTCTCAGACAACATTTCACCTCCTCCTTATTTGGTCTGGGGTTAATTTGTTTGTAAGATGAACTGATTATCGGGTTTCGTGTGCTTTGCCTTGTTCGATGAGTCTCCGGACTTTTTGTCCGCCTTTGTGTCCTATGGTTTCATAGAATTCTCTGCCGTGGGTCTCCGCAGTTCTTCGTCCGCCTTTTTGTCCGCCTAATCGTCCTGCTTCTTGGACGCTCATCGTTCCTTTTTTTGGGTAATCAGCCAACAAATTCACCTCCGCCTCCTTCTTCTAAAATTCCCACCCTTTGCTGGGTGTGTTTTTAGTTATTGTGTTTCGTAGCTTTTGCCTTCCTCGACTAGTTTTCTGACTCGTTGTCCGCCTTTGTGTCCGGCTTCTTCGAGGCTGGTTTTGCCTTCCGCGGCACGGGTGCCTTCATGTTGTTTGGCTCTCTGGGAGCCGCCTTTGCTGCCGATTTCGCTGTAGAATTCGGGGCCGTGGGTTTCTGCGGTTTTTTCTCCTCCGAGGCGGCCTGCTTCTTCAACAGTCATTTTGCCTCTTCTTTTGTCTTCGCTCAATATTTCACCTCCAAAAAATTAACGGCGCTTTGCTTTTCTTCCAGTGTCTAGCCCCAAGCATTCTTCATAAACATATGTGACTATATACAAACAGCAGCAATAAACCCCTAAATTAGATGCAAAAATATCTATTATAGTAGAAAAATAAACAAATGATTGGATGGTGAAAAAACAAACAATAGGTGAACGGCCATTACTATTTGTTTTCGTATTTTTTGCCTTCTTCGATAAGTGTGCGAACGCGCTGGCCTCCTTTTGGTCCGCCAATTCTTCCGCCTTTGCGTCCAATTTCACTGTAGAACTCTTCACCGTGGGTTTCAGCGGTTTTAAGCCCGCCTTTGCGTCCGGCCTCTTCTACAGTCATTTTTCCCTTTCTTTCTTCCAAAAAAACTTCACCTCCATCAACTCATCACCATCATCTAAAAAATAACTACAAAAATGGGAACCTATCACACTACATTTGTTGATCAGCGGGTTTCACGTTCCTTTCCGGCTTGAATTAGACGTCGAACCCTCTGCCCGCCGCGGTGTCCAGCTTCTTCAAGACTGGTTTTACCCTCAGCTTCTTTTGTGCCTTCATGTTGCTTAGCCCGCTCCGAACCGCCTTTGCTACCGATTTCACTGTAGAACTCAGGCCCGCGCTCAGCTGAAACTTTTTCACCGCCCTTACGACCAATGGTCTCATAAAATTCCCGTCCATGAGTCGAAGCGGTTTTCTGCCCGCCTTTCCTTCCGGCCTCAGCAACAGTCATTTTTCCCTTTCTTGGTTCTTCAGTTCGTGTACTCAAAAAATTCACCTCCTAATATACTACGGAAAAGTAAACAACAATAGAGCCGGATAACCGCTCATAAACATATGTTGTTGTGCGACACCAATAACACACCCATCCAAAAACACACAACCCAACAAATCAAAGCGCCTAGGCAGATATGTTAAGCTATATTTGGGAGTCTAACTAATGGTTGGGTATGCCGATAAAGATCCTCTTGATCAACCCACCTCAGACGTTTTATCCCGGCTCGGAGCTTCCGGCAGGCAACTTACCCTTGGGTTTGATGTCTATAGCTGCAGTGCTCAAACAGGCGGGTTATGAGGTGGAGATTTTGGATGCTTTCTTTATGGATGCGGGTTCTGCGCCTGCTGGTGAAACCGTTACCCTTGGTTTGTCTTTTGCTCAAATAGCCCAGCAAATTCAAACACGCAAACCCGACATCGTGGGTATTTCGGGGCCCTTCACGAGCCAAATCGGCAATGCCATCCAAACCAGCCAAACAGTAAAAGAAGTTGATTCCAAGATTCTAGTGGTTGTAGGGGGTCCGCATGTGACTTTGGTACCAAAAGAGTTCCTTGAACAAACTCCCACCGTTGATATAGTGGTCTGTGGGGAGGGTGAATACCCTATGCTTGAGATCGCCCAATACTACCAAGGCAAAACATCTCTTGAGCAAATCAAAGGGATTGCATATCGCCAAACCAATGGTGTCACTCTAACTGCTTCGGCTCCGTTTGTGGTGGATCTTGATGGGTTACCTTATCCGGCTTATGATTTAGTTGATATGGAGCAGTACCTAAACTCCAAACACATTGGGTATCGGAGTTTTCAAAAACGTGCCATATCGATGGTGACCAGCCGTGGGTGTCCGTTTAATTGCTGTTTTTGTGCGGTGCATCTGCACATGGGCCGAGGTTTTCGTGCTCACTCCGCCAAATATGTCCTAGATCATATCCAATATGTTGTGGACAAATTTGGTGTGAAAAATATCTTTTTTGAAGACGACAACCTCACCTTGGATCTCAAACGCTTTGAGGCCATATGTGATGGTTTAATTGAGTGCAACATAAAAGTCGGTTGGGAAACCCCCAACGGTGTCCGTGCCGACTGCCTCAACTTGGCACTGCTCAAAAAGATGAAGCGATCCGGTGCTAAGAGTGTTTTTGTGGGTGTGGAATCAGGTGATCAGCAAATTCTCGACCAAGTGATTTGCAAGAGTCTTAACCTTGAGGCGGTGGTAGAGTTTGCCAAAAACGCTAAAACGATTGGATTAAAAACAGGTGCTTTCTACATTATTGGTTTTCCGGGGGAGACCAAGCAGAACATGCGGCGCACCGTTGATTTTGCGCTGGGGTTGAAGCGTAAGTATGATGTGGGGATGCATTTGTTTATGGCTACGCCCTCTTATGGGACACCTCTCTATGAACTCTGCAAGGCTAAGGGTTATATTGCGGCGGATTTGTCTTGGGATGCGTTTGCGGCGGCGCGTCAGCCCAGTGGTATGCCTCTTATTACTACTGCGGAGTTTGTTCCTGCGGATGTTAAGGCTATAGCGGCTGAGGCACTTGCTCAGTATAGGCGGCTTTCATTGGTAAATCATATTAAACATCCCCGGAAGGCTTTGGGGACGGCTTTGGCTCAGCCGCAGCTTATTATAAAGTATATCAAGAGTCTGACTAAATAGTTGTTTTTGATTATGTGCCTGCGTGACACATGTAGAAAATCATGCCAAGATACACCTAGATGTATAGAAATGATAACATTTATATTGAAACACGTGACAAGTTAATTTAGTGACTTGCAAAATGAAGCGAGATGAAGCAGTCGCGTGTCTAAAAGACATAAACAATTGTTGCCGACAAATGTCCCCTGATGCCATCACCCTTATAAACTCCCCAGCCAACGACCCCCTCTCTATCGGCTACCAAGTCCACATCCAAACAATCCTAGACAACGAAACAAAAACCCAAATCCAAACCATAACCAAAGAACACCACCTAGCCGTCAAAGAAGAACCCCACAAATTCGTCATCTACCAACCCAAACCCCAACCAACAATCTAAACACACAAAACAAAAACAACTAATTCTATTATAGACAACGCGAACCCTAAACAACACTAACCTTTTACCTCCTCTCCCAAAACCCAGCACATACCCCAAATCCCTATTAGCACACCTACTTTTTAACTAAAAATGAGTTGTAAAGCAGACGCGCCAATTAGTTGCTAAGTGCCCACTTCTGTTGATAACTCAAAATTGTTAGTACATGCCTGCTTGATGGAAGTAATAGTTCTCCTCTTTTTTAGAACCAAAACTCCGCACCCCATCCCGTCGAAGCTGACTGCGTAGCTCCTCAGCATATTCTTGGGTAATTTCACCTTTTTTCTGCAGATACGAAATAATCTCCTCCGCCTGCTCAACAGTATCACATCGACGCAAAAAATCCACCGCCTCCGGATTAAAACTGCGTAGTTTATCTGGCATCTGAATTCGCTGTGTTGTCTTCTCTATCTCATGCTGATGGACCTTTTCACATTCACAAGCTTCCCGCTCAACCGCTTCTGCATTTTCACAAACCCCTTCAATGGGAACCTGATTTTCTCCCCCTTCAAGCTCACGATAGAGATTAGGAAACATTTTCCTAAGATCTTTCTTGCTCACAGCCATAATAATCAATCACACAAAAAACCCAACGAGCCTTATGTGCTTTTTTGCTAACAACACCACAACCACACAAGATACTCTACAACCAAGATCTCACGTTGCTGTTTGATTTACTCTTTGCGCCAATTGTGTTTTTTGCTTAACTGAAATTTTGCGACAAACCGAGTAGTGTTAACCGTTCGGTGTTTTGTTTATTTGTTTGTTGGTACAAAAAAAGGGGGTGATTATTGGTTTATTGTTTTTTTCTTAGGATGAGGATGCCGACTATGGCTATTGCAAGGACGCTGGCAATTGCTGTACCGATGGCGTATATCATGAGGTCTTGGGTTGTTACTAGTCCCGCTAAGTTGTTTGTGGTTGGTGTGGGGTTTGTGTCTTCGCCAACGAGCAGGTGGGTTTGTGCGGCGGAGTTATAGTATGAGTCGGTTCCGCTAAAGGTTGCTGTGACTGTATAGAGGCCCGGTACGTCAGGTTTGAATGCTAAACTGTATTGTCCGTTTGCGTCGCTTGTGGCTTTTCCTATGACGTAGTAGTTATCGTTAGGATCAACAATTGACACGGTGACCTCGACTCCGGTGGCCTCGTTTGGTTTTGGTTGTTGTTTGTAGAGATAGGCCATCCAGTCGCTCATGTAGCAATCCGCAATGGCTGGTGTGCCTGCTGCAGGACAACCTAGACAAGTTTGACCGGGTGATTGGTCTGTTATTGTGCCGGTGATTAATACGTTGGTTCCCAGAGCTGTTTCGGTTTGTGGTGCGGTGACAGTTGTTGCTGAGGGGCCTTTGCCAATTGCGTAGAGTTTGTTGTCATAGCCGTCATAGCCTGTTAGTATGCCGTCTGCTTGTGCTATGGAGGCAAAAAACGCTGGAATTTCCCAGATTTTATCTCCGGTGGTGGCGTTTATGGCAAAGAGTTTGTAGCCTCGATACATAGGCGTTTGCGGGGTATGCTGTATGGGTCCATAGTAGACCACGCCATTTGTGATGGTTACTCCGCCATAGGTGGGCAGGGTTCCAAAGGGATTATCAATTCCGGTGTCGCCTACATCAAATACCCACATACACGCTCCGGTAGTGGTGTTAAAGGCACAGACTTTTCCAGAGTAGCCCGCGGTATACATTATGCCTTTATCGATATTGGCATGCCAGTCATAGTAGGCCCAGTCGCTGACTCCCGGTAGAGTATTTAGGGGTGGGGTTACGGCTTGCTCACGTCCCGTTTTGATGTTGATTATGTGCCACTGCAGGGTTTCTCGTTCAAAGAGTCCATACACTCCGCTACCAAAGGTCGCGCCGCTAAAAATATATAGTCCAGGGTTTGAGGGTCCGCCTTGTCCCCAGCCGATGTTTGTGCGATTAACATACCAGAGTTGTCCACCGTTGGGGTTTGAAGCTGTGATTGGCATGTGCTCGGTTGAGTAGCCTACTTCGGCCCAGATGGGGTTGGTGGTGTTTGTGTAAAAGCTTCCAACCGCAACCAAGACACCATCGCGGTAGTCTAGTTGGCCTGAGGAGAAACTGGGCAATGAATTGTTTCCGGGGATGGAGGTGTAGGTCGTGGGTATGGTTTCGTTCCACTGTATGCCATTGTTCCAGGGGCGAACCATGGTTGTGTAGGGTTGGTATGATTCAGCTTGGGGGTTTAGTGTAGAAGCTCCTGAGTCTGAGCCGCCGGTTGCTTGGATCGCCCATGTTGAGTTCCAAAGTGTGAGCCAATGGTTTGCAGGGTTGAGTGTATAGACCAGTATTTCGCCGTTTGGACCCTGAATTGGCGTGAAGCTTTGTGCGCCTGTGTAGACTGTTATCAATTTTCCTGTGAAGGCATCGATTTGATACCAATTTGATCCGCTGGCATACCATAAATATGCTAGGGACCCTGAGCCTAGGCCCATGTTTAGGGTTGTTACTTGTCCGCAGGATATGTTTGGCATGGTTAGGTTTTCCCATACTAGTGCACCGGTGCGTAGATTTAGGCAGCGTACGCCGGCGTTTAGTTGGGGTTGGATGTTGTAGATGTAGTAGCCATTGATTATGAATTGTGTGAGTTTGTTTTGATAGAGTAGTCCGGTGAAGTAGTTTAGTCCCGTTTGGTCATATAGAATGGGTGAGCCAACGTTTGTTTCATCGACGCTTACCGTTCCTCCACTTAGGCCTCCATATGCTAGGGGTTTGGTCCAAAGTATGTGAGATGAGAGTGGTCCAGTGGTTGAGGTGGGTGCGTTGCCGCCAATGCCGCCTAGCCAGTTGCTCTTTAGAGTGTACCACTCAAAGTTGGTGCTATAGATGGGACTCTCCCAATAGCCTTCTGGGAGGGGTACATTGGGCCGGGGCAGTACTTCGGTGGTTGTTACTGTGAGGTTTTTAACTGTGCTTTCACTGGCTGTGAATGTGTAGAGTCCGGGTATGAATCCGCCTGCGCCAGGATCGGTAAACGTTAGGTTTAGTTGTGCAAAGAAGGCTTGGAATTGATAGGTACCCAATTTTGTGGGTATGAATGCCATGGAGGTATATCCGTTTGGTTGACTCATTGGGGGTGTTAGAGTGCTTTTTTGTCCATCGGGGTCAGTGACAGTTACAGTAAAGTTCCAGCCATAGTAGGGAGTGTTGGCAACTGTGGGGGTGTCTAGATTTGAAAATATGTAGAGGGTGACGGCTTGGTTGATGCCTGCGGGGTTGGGTGAGATGCTCATAAAGGTGTGAGTGGTAAGAGTGCGTAGGGGTGTGCCATTGCCGCCTGTTGTTGGTTGATTGGCCGCATTTGTGACAGCGATAAAGGATAGTAGCAGTATCATTAAAAGCATTGTAGGTAGAACTGCTTGAATTTTTTTGCTAGTTTTTAAAATTATTGTTTTTTGTTTTTGCATTTTCAGTCCTCTTTTAAGACTGAATCCTATTTTATACGGTCTGCATTTAATACTTGTGGTAATCCGAGTTTTAGCATTCCACTCACATATCTCGATTTAAATCGAATACCTGCCTTACTGATTTAACAAATATTGTTGATTATTAGCTGGCTAGAAATTTCAATAGTTGGTTGCTTTGTTGTTTTGGTTGAGGTGCTTTTTGTCTACCTGTTGATTAGCCGTTTTTGCTCAAATCAAGACCAAAGTAGCGGTTAGTTGCAAGTTAGCGTTTGGCGATGGTTTGATAGAGTTCAATGGTTTTTTGGGCGATTTTACTCCAAGTAAACTCTGCCAAGACGCGCTTTCGACCGTTTTTACCCAGCTTGGTTGCCCAATTATTTGTTTCAAGTGCACTGGTTACCCCCCAGGCAATATCACTTGGGTTGAAGGGATCAATATGGTAGCCGCACTGCTCCGGCCCGCAACAAATAACAATCTCTCGCATCCCACTCACTCCTGAGGCACCCACAACCACCGGTTTTTCCATACTCATAGCTTCCAGAGCAACAATACCAAAGGGTTCATAAAAACTAGGAAACACTGCTATGTCACATGACGCATAGTGAAGGATACGTTCTTCTTCGGGGATAAAATCAAAACAAAACTTGACATACTCCCCCATCTTGGTCATCGCTGTAAGATTAGTAAGATACTCTTGGAGATCACCCACACCCACAATAACCAATTTTGCTTGGGGTATTTTTGCTAATATGTGGGGCATGGCTAAGATGAGTTTATCCACGCCCTTCACCCCGACTAGGCGGCCTATGAAGAGTAGCATATAATCATCAGGTTTTATGCCATATTTGGCGCGCAGACGCTCGATGTCTTCTTTGGACACGTTTGCGGGATTATACTTCTCAGGATCCACTCCGTTATAGCTGACCTGAATCTTTTCCCGTGGAAACCCCAATCCAATAAGCTCATCTTTCATAGCATAAGAAACCGTAACCACCAAATCCGCCATCTTACCCGTGCGCAACTCAATATTACTAACTACTCCTGAACCCGTACCCATGGTGCGCCCCTTCTCGGTTGAGTGCACATGAAACGCAAACGGCAACCCCGTCTCACGCTTAACCGTTGTGCCCCCCATGGCCGAGAGCCAATCATGCGCCACCACCACATCATAGCGCATCCCCTCCTGGCGAATCAAATCATTGATCAACTTAGCCGCCGAGAGATAATTATAAACCATCAACTTACCAAACAACCGTTGCCCCCGACCCCACTTTTTAATATCCTCCGATATAACATCCGGCAACGAATCCGAGATATCGATATGGAGCGGTCGATGAACCTCAATCCCCCGCCAAATCTCACGAACCGGCATCGACCCCACATCATCATTCATCGTAAAAACCGTAACATCATGATCATTCAAAACAAACCGACGAGTAATCTCCGCCCCATAAGTACCCAACCCACCAACAATCTTGGGAGGAAACTCGTAAATAAAAACCGCAAGTTTCAAACAAGCCACCACCAAACAAAAAGAAACCTCAATACAAAAACCTTACCCCAACAACCCACCCAACCACCCACAACAAACGTCCTCCGTATACACAGGAAAGTTTGATTAGCCCCAAACCCTACAACATAGTAGGTTCTGCTATGAGTCTCTCCCCTATCAAACAAGAAATCCTCTCATCAATGCTACTAAACCAGCAACCCCAAACAGCCCAAGATATTGCCCAAGACATTCAAAAAGAACTCCAGCCCGTCACCATAAACCTCCTAGGCCTACAAAACATGGGCTATGTACTAAATGAAAAAGACCACTACACCCTAACAAAAAGCGGCAAACAAATCCTGGGCATACCTGAGCTCACCAAAGAGAAAGCAGAAGCTATTCTTGCATATGAACCCCACGATAAAGCCTTCAATTTTTATGCCGCAGACAACCAACCACTGCATGTCCATGCTCATAATCTGCGTGATTTCACCACCAAACTCGAAAAAGTTGATCTTGCATCCATTGAGTTTCACCTAAAGCGCGGTGACTTTGAAGCATGGTTTAGCTGTATAGGCGATGAAGAACTCACCAAAAAAACAATTTTGCTTAAACAAAAAAACCTCCCGAGCAAAGAACTGCTCAGCCAACTCCAAATCATCACCAAACAACGCTACATCGAGCTCGCCAAACTCGCAGACATACCCCTACTCCCAACCGAACAAAACGACCACTCCCACCATCACCATCACCACTAAGTGTCAACAATACGTATGGTATGACGAATCATATGTTGGTATGCGGTCGAATTTCTGAGGCAACCGTTTAAAAGATGAAAAGAAAGGGCGATGAAAAGAAGGGTTAGGTTATGTGGCTGTAGACGGGGTGGCCTTTGAATTTGAGGTTGGTTTCTGACCACTCGACGCTTCCGCTTGGGAGTCTTGTGCAGAGGGATTTGACGATGGCGCCTGTGGGTGTGAATCTGACGCCGTCTAGCATCTCGCCTTTGGTGATGCCTGATGCTGCAAAGATCATCTCGTTGCCTTTTGCTAATTCGTCCTCAGTGTAGGTTTTGTTGACATCGACTCCTGCGGCTTCTAGTCGGGTGAGTCGGTTGGCGTCGTCTTTTTTGTCACGCCAAACTTTGACTAGCATGGTGCCGCCTAGGCATTTGACTGCGGTGGCTGCGATGGTGGCTTCGGCTCCTGCACCTGCGCCTATTAGTAAGTCGATACCAGAGTTGGGCAGGCAGGTGACAATGGAGCCTGCGATGTCGCCATCAGTTATCAAGATGAGCCGGACCCCCATTTTTCTGAGGCGCTCAAGCAGGCCTAAGTGGCGTTCGCGCTCAAGCATGATTACTGTAAAGTTGGAGAGATCTAAGCCTTTGTTTTTTGCAACGGTTTGCACGATTTCTTCAAAGGTCATATCAGCCGATAGCTTGCCCCTAGATTGGCCATCAGTGGCGATTTTAAAGTAGTATCCATCATCGGGTAGCACTTGGAGACATCCCGCGGGTGCGCAGGCTAATGCCGAGATAGCGTCCTTTTTGCCCTTGGAGGTGGCTGTGGTGCCATCAACTTGGTCGATGACAAACTCGACTTTGGGGCCATTGCCGGTGCCGACTTTTTCTTTGTAACTAAAGGCCGGGGCATTATCTTTGGGGCCTTCACAGCATATGACCTCGCCGTCTACCTCGGTTTGGTTGAGAACTGCTCGGGAGAAATCCAGCGCAGTTTGATCTACTTTATCAGAGTCGCCTTTGCCTATGTGAAGAGCTGCTCCCACGGCTCCAGCTATGGTTATACGCGTTAGAGATGGAGATAACGATCTAAGAGATGTCATGTTATTTTTTCCTCTGGGTTTGCCATAAATCTACAAATTCAATATAGTTCTGAGCAATCTTTTCAGCCGCTTGTGCCTTATCTATTTTTGCAGTTCTAAATTCAACTAGGGGATCCCAAAATATGGTTCGTCCAACCGCGAACCCAATAATGCCTGGTATGCTGGCGCCCACTTTGAGCCACTCCTGAACTTTTTCTTTAGATTCCCCTCGTCCCAAGGTGATGACGCCTGCTTTGCGACCATTGCTTTGGGCTTGTGCAACAACTGCTTTGGCTGCCTCAGCCCTATCAACCCCTTCGAGTTTCCAAATCGCCGGCTCAACCCCGCCGTCTTGGATCTGTTTTATGCTCTCAACCATAAGCTGAGGACGTAGCTCAGTGTCATATTTCTCTTTTGACCCACCCAATTTAGCTAACTGCTCAGATGTAGCGGGCACGATGAGCTCAAAGAGAAACGGCCGATTGATCGATAGGAGATAATCACTGAGTTTTTTAAGACGTTGCAACTGCCGCACATTGAGTGCTACCTCGCTCTCAGGATTGTAGCGCACCAACACCTTAAGAAAAGTCGGCTCAAACTCCTCAATATGTGCACTGAATTGCTCGCCGTATTCAAAGTCAAACTCGTCTTGACCGGATTTTTCTGCCGGCATAGCAAATTGGAACCCTTGTTGCTTGGCTTCCCGAAGAATCTTTGACCCAAACTCTTCATCAACCAACAACCCTGCAATTTCTTTGGGAACCTTTTTTTGAAGCGCTAACTTGAAGCCTTCAAAAATTATTTGTTTAGCTTCTTGGATACTTTGCTTCTCCTCAGCCGTGGGGGGACGCCCTTTGATCCCAAATAATTTCTCGATAAACGATGCACGATGATCAAACGCTAAAATCAACAAGTCACTCTTCGACCAATCAGTCATGTGTTGTTACCGTACTTTTATCTGTTTTCTCTCCAATAAATGCATTATTGCTGACCAGCTTTAGGTCACCTCAAGCAGTTTTGGGAGAAAATAAAAATAATAAAACAACCATAACACTAAAAGAACAAACATGACCGAGCTACGTGTTGTCACCGTCAAATTAGCAGAGGAAATCTACCAAGAACTCGCCCTGCGCATCCCCGAAGGCGACCGAAGCACCTTTATCCGCGATGCCATAGCCGAAAAACTCCAAACAACCCCCAAACCCGACAAACTCTTAGCCCTCCAACAACGCATAACCCAACTAGAAGAACAATTCGGTCAAATCCAAAAATACCTAAACGATCTTGACATCCTCACATTCCAACACGGCAAAATCAACCCCTACCAATACGCCCAAGACGAAGTCGACCGCCAAATCATCGAATACCTCCTAAACTACAAATCCGCCACCACACCCGAAATAGCAGACTACCTAAAAACCAACCGCTGGCTAGTCCTAAACAGACTACAAAGAATTGAGAAAACCAGCCAAAAACAAGCCGGCAAATCCATCATCGAATACTACGCAGGCGAACGCTCAGGCAAGAAAAAAGCCTGGTGGCTAAACGAAACAATAATCCAAGAGTAACGATAATGAATTCAACTGGCCCTCTCTTATTTCTACTGCAGGCAAGTTGTATCTTTTATCAGTGGGTTTTTTTGGGTTTTTGTAAGTTATGCTGATAGTTTCAGTATTTCCTACATAAAGAAACGGAACGTCTGCTGACTCTTGATTTGACTCTATATTTTAATCCAGAAAACCCATATTAGACAGAACCCAAAAATGAAGGTGGGCTATCTGTGAAAGGTAGTAGGGGCTCGTAGTCTAGCACGGATTAAGGCATCGGCCTCCGGAGCCGAGAATCCTGGGTTCAAATCCCAGCGGGCCCGCCAACATTTCTATGCAGAATCTTATTTATCCAGTTAAAAGCATGGGTGCAATTTTTGGCGGGCGGTCTTTTATTTTGGTATGTTTCTATACTGAGACGACTGGTTATTGTTGGATTTTGAAGATGACGTATCGGTCGTTTGAGTAGATGAGTTGTAGGATTTTGCTGTTGATGATTTGGGTGTCGAGTTGGTTTCGGTCATAGACGATGAAGCCTATGTTGTTTTCGCAAATGTCGTCGTTGTAATCTCGAGTCATTATTGCAAACTCGGGTGTTAGGTTGCTAAGTATGCCCTCTAAGTTGTTAGGGGTGAGTTGAGGGTAGCTGTTTTTTGCGAGTGATAAGATCTGGTAGGAACACGTAACTGTTTGGTTAATGTCAACGTTGCTAAATGAGTATTGGAACCGTACCGCATCGATATTCCGGTTTGATAGGGCACCAATGTTTCCCCATTGGGGTCGGTCAGTAAAGTTGAAGGCGAAGGCGATGTCGTTTTGGCTATCATAGAGGCCTAAATAACCATTTTTGAGATCAGTGTTTACAAAGCTGGCAACAGCCCAGTCCGTTTGGGGGTTACCGGTTTCTTGTTTTTCTACTCGATTGCTGTCTGCATCCCAAGGGTTAACCCAATCCATTACTTGGGGGATTTGGGCTTTATCAAAGCTAAAGCTAAGATCCAAAAATGTGCTCAAATATAGCGTAACATTGGCTACTCCGCTTACTTGGGGTGTAATGGTCCATGAGATATCTATGGGGTAGGTGATGTTTTGGGCTTGCAGGGTTTTAGTTATGGTAAAGTTTTCATTCGAATAAATACAATTGATTTTTTCAATCCCATCTTGTTCTTCAAGGGTGATTTGCTTGCTAAGAGCTGAAAGGGGCAGTTTTTGTTCGATACCGTTTTGAGTGAAATACAAAAAGTCCCCATTAGTTGCGCTATAGGACGCTCGGTGCCAAACGTGATCTAGGGAGACATAGCTTTCATCTACAATGTCTCCTTTTGCTCCATAGGCCTTTAGCAGAGTTTGGGGATGCTCTATCTCATAGGACAGAGTTAAAACTGACTCCGCAATTAGGTTTCTTTGGATAACGGGGTTGGTTTGGGCAATCACGGGTTTATCTGAGAACTGCTGGAACCAAAACCCAGGAATCTCGGTAACCACCACGGTTTGGTTTTCGGGGTAGTGGTCTCTTAGCCAAATGCCTGCTTCGTAGGCCTTTATGTCTGTGGTGGCATAGAATGTGCCGGCTTCCATTATTTTCCCATACACAACCTCAGAGCGAACTCCCACCGCCAAACACGTCACCACAATCAAACCCACAGTGGCTACTCTAACCCAGGTTTTGCGGAATTGGGCTCGATGGTTAGCATAAAAGCGTGGTATTTTTTGTGCGGCATATGCGATGGTGACTGCTGCGAAAATAGCCATAAGCGGTGTGAGGTAGTAGATGAACCACTGAAATGGCAGATAGAGGCCAAAGAGGTGTGATTCTGCTAGTATAAATGGAACAATTAATGCGGAGAGTAAGCCTATGAAATATACTGTGCGTTTGGGGGTTTTGAGTTGTTTGTAGGCAAAATATACTCCTGCGATGGTTAGAAGGGTTATAAATCCAAAGTTAATTATAAACGCGTTTAGGGTGGTGGCGCCTATTTGGTAGGCGTAGGCTTTTTGGCTAAAAAATACATGTTCTAGCATTACGCCCAGATAGCCTATCATGGCGCCAAAGTAGTAGAGGAAAAAGACTATCCCCCCTCCAAGAACTAAAGCCGCTAGTACTTTGAGGTAGGCGCCTCGGGCTTTTCCTTGGGATTTTTTGAGCATATAGATTAAAACGGGGATTAGAGCCAGTACTGCTACAAAGGTTGCAAGTTGGTGGGCCATCATGACTGAGAATGCGGCAAAGAAGGTAACCATCAGATAGCCGAATTTTTCAATTGCCAACGGGAGATAGATTAGTAGTAGCATCAGAAATGCTATGCCCAATGCGGTTGTGCTACCGCCCCATTGGTTGAGTTCAAACACTGGAAAACAGAACAACAATAAAATTGCGGCGATGGCGCCTGTTTTTTTGCTAAAGGCTCTTGAGGTGAGCAGATAAACTGACATAATCATGAGCCAGTCAACAATGACTGCTAGTATCTTGACTAGAAAGATGAGTTGTCCGATGTCGCTTGCGCCGCTTAGAGATATAAACATGGCCAAAACGATCTGGTAGAGCGGTGGGGTCCAGCCTAGGTTGCCTAACGGTATTTGTCCGGTGTTTAGAAATATGCGTGCTTTCTCAAGATGCACCGAGGGGTCATTGCCCAAAATCACCCCATTCATTGATAAGATGGAGTAGAAGAGAATTAGAATAACTGCTGAGAAAACTGTTATGAAGGCCAGTTCCAGTTTCTTTTTATCGTTTAGCAGGGTGTGTATTGCAACCGTTGGGTTCAATCTTGGTTTGGATCCCCGTTTATTCTAAAGATTGCAACTTCTTTGTTAATAAACACAAGGCTAAAGGTTGGGTCAAGACGAAACTTGGGTACGATTTTCGCCTCGGCGGGATCGCTTAAGCGGCAGATAACATAGGCAACGCTTCTGGTTTGCAATTCAAAGCGATAATCAAAGATAGACATGGCCTGGTCTTTTTCCATGGGTTGCAATGCGGTAACTAGGTTATCAGTTACTATTTGGCTAAATGCATTGTTTATTGTTGTGGGGTTAGTGTATAGGTTTGGCTTGTTGGATGCTGAGTAGGCGCCTGCGAGTATCTGAATTTCTCCTTGGGGTTGATCACCTAAACAATAGGTTAGCTCGATGACTTTTACAACCTCTGAGTCACCTATGGTGTTAAGATCCACCTCTTCTGGGGGGGTAGTAAAGATTAGTTGTCCAAAGGATTTGGTGCCTGTCTCAACTAGAGCGATGGTGGCTTTATTGTTGTGGGGTATTTGGAAACCGGTGGTTTCTACGTTGATATGCACTCGATTAAAGATGACCCCTGAATGGAGACTGGTTAGCGTTGAGGTTACATTAGCAAATCGTACATTGCGATAAAGTGTTGTTGAGAGGGTGTAGTTAAAGTCGGTGTTGCCTCGTACAACTGTTATTGTTGCTTGGGTTTCATCGTTTTGTATGGTCATGTCTTTTACGGGGAGTTCTGAGAGTCTGATGGTTGGTTGGGTTTTGCCGTTGAGTTGGTATTCGATTTTTGTGGTTTCACTGTTAAAGTTAAAGAATGAATAGGTGTAATACGTCCAGTTTTGTGCAACTAGAATTTGGGGGTTGTGGCGGGCTATGTATCCGCCGTCATCGCGGACTTGGAGATAGCCATTATCAATTACATAGTTGGTGTCAAGAAGAGTTCGGGCAAATGTTGCGTTGTCGACTTCTCGATTAACTGTTAGGTACTGGGGATCAACTGCGCTAAGGGTGGGTCTTTGGGCAAATCCGCTAAACCACCAGCCATACCATGCATCGGCAACAAATACGGCGTTGGATGCCGTGTTTGTTTTGGCCCACTGAATGGCATCCCAACCCGGTTGGGTCATGGCTTGATAGAAATTTTGCAGTGTGTGACCCACCTCAAGATCTGGGGTCATAAAGATGGGCAGTGCTATAAAGGAGAATAGCAAAAAGAGCACTATGAACCCTGAGTAGAGCCGTTTTGTGGTCAGAGCGGCGGCGAGGCGTTTTGGAATTTGTTGCCATTTGGTTAGGTAGCTGTTTAGAGGTTTGGCAAAAAACGCTGAACCATACTCAATTAGCACGGCTATAAACATCAATACCGGCAGGATAAGAAAATACATAAACCGATTATAGTCAACAGGAATGCCCACCAAGTAGCTCTGGGTCAAAATTAAGGGCAGAAACACCCACATAGAGAGGAAAAACGCGGGTAGCGTAAGCGTTTTGTTGAAGAACTTTTTAGAGAAAACAAAAAAGGCAATAACAACCCCAAAGAGCGGTAGCACAATCTCTAACGGTAACAATTGGGCGGAGAGGGTTGCTCCAGCAATCTCACTTGAGCCATACTCACTTAGATATGCCGGAATCGCCTTGATTAAAAAAGGCAAAACCAAAACCGCCCCAAAACTTATCGATAGTAGCCAATAGAACACAGTTTTTCTTGCGGTCTGGAACTTTTTGGGGAACAGCAAAATAAACAGTGCCACCCCCACTGTTATACCTCCGAACATGGCCGCGCTTAACGAATGTGTCAGAAACAGGGTGGCTGTTAAAATTGAGGTGGAAATTAGAAACGGTACCTTGGAGAAACGATCTTTTTGGATATAGAGATAAAATGTTAATGGAATTAGCATAAGCGTTATGATGTTGGGATAGCCTGCCCAAAACAGCATCTCCATATCAAAGCGTGAAATCATTGCTAAGAACGCAACGATAACAGCTGCCGGGGTTGACCAGACTTTTTTGGTTATCAAAAACGCACATACAACCGTGAGCGCTGAGAAAAGACACACCACCACAGCGTGGGCTACGTATTCAGGCAGACCTGTTAGTAGCATAGTGCTTGCTGTGAAAATATGATAACCCGGAAAAGTTAGTGAAACTCCACCGCCTATATGGTAATAGTTGTAGAGAAAATCCGTAGGACCCGAACCAGTGATGGAGTATATGACACTGTTGTGTAATCCAATGTCTGCTCCTGGGGGGAACCCTGACCAGAACAACAAAAGCATCCGATACACAAACGAGAACACAAATATAGCAAGTACCACGATATGGGTTCTGGTCGATTGTAGCATTTACTTTACCGCTTAATATACATCGTTTGATTTGTTGGTAAAAGGTTAAATATGGATTTCGAGTATAAAAAGCCCAGAGTATACAAACAGGAAAAAGGTGTTTAATATGTCATGGCTTAAATCTATGATGGAAAAAGAACCACCAGAACCAGAGAATCCCTTAGGTATAGTAGTTATCGGCAACATTGAACCAGACATGCATGACACTGCAAAAGAAGCAGTCCGCCGCACACTAAAACGCGCAGGCTTCAAAACCATTGACGTCGGAAAAAGCGTTGCACCCCAAGTATTTATCGACAAAGTAAAAGAAAACAATGCAAACCTAATCGCACTCTCAGTCAACACTGTCCCAGCAAAAAACAACCTAGCAAAACTTGACGAACTTCTCAAAGCAGCAGGTCTCAAAGACAAAGTCGGCATCATCATGGGCGGCGCAGCGGTCAAAAAAGAAGATGCAGACGAATTCGGCGCACTCTTTGGTAAAAACAAAGAAGAAGCACCAGAACTCGCAAAGAAAGCAATCAAGAAATAATCGTAGAAGTGGCATAGATGTCATTTATATTCAAAACTCCACAAAAAACATACGATATTGGGAACGCCAAAATTGGCGGTCAACCAGGCGAAAACCCAACTTTTCTGATTGCTTCAATCTTCTGGCTAGGCCAAAAGATGGTAACAGATGCCAACAAAGGTATCTTTGACCAAAAAGCAGCTGAAGACGTCATCAACACAATCCAAACACAAAGCGATATCACCGGCGTAAAGTTTGCACTAGACATCGTCGGCACAACCGAGACTGCATTTGAAAAATACATCGACTTCATCCCCTCACACACCGACGCCCCACTCATGCTCGACGCAATGAGTCCAAAGACCCGTATGGCTGCTGCCAACTTGGCAAAAAAAATGGGCCTAACTGATAGATGCATCTACAACTCTATCTACAAAGGCGTAACCGACGCAGAACTTGCAAACCTCAAAGAAAGCGGCATCAAAATGTCCATTGTTCTAGCAGATGATCCAAAAGACACAACCCTTGACGGCAAAATGAACGTCCTAGTCGAAGCACTAGCTATGGCTGAGAGAGCCGGTATCACAAAACCACTCGTCGACACAGCCGTCCCCGCATTCGAACCAGACATGGGTTCATCTGTAAGAGCCATACCAATCATGAAAGAAAAGTATGGTCACCCTGTAGGTCTAGGAAGCGGCAACCTCGTCACAACCATGGGCTGGGTCAAATCAAGCTTTGAAAAAGAATTCCGCAAAGGAACCGTCTGTTCAACCAACACCATCATGCAAATGGCAGGCGCCAACTGGCTCATGACCGGACCAATTGAACAAGCACAATGGGTCTTCCCAGCAGTAGCAATCACAGACACATACCTCGCATCCATCGGCGCAGACCTAGGCACAAGACCAACCGACGAAAGCCACCCAATCTACAAAGCTTTCATGTAAAATTCCCCTCCTCCTACTTTTTATTTTTTTTTAGAGTATTTAACTTGAAACCCCTCAAATGGCTCGCAATAATCCTCATCTTCACAGCCCTGACTCTGCTTGTAACTTATCTCCTCCCAGTCCCAAGTGATGCCGTATTCTCCTACAACCTCATCCCACGCTACATCTTTAGCTTCACATTCATAGCATTCATACCCGGCTACTGCCTAGTCACCATACTATTCACCGGCAAAAACAAACTTGATCTCCTTGAAGAACTCGTACTCTCAGTTGCACTGAGCTTTGGATTAACAGGACTATTGGGATTGTTCTTAGGACTCTCCCCCATAGGTATCAACTTTACCTCAGTAACAGGCTCGCTAAGCCTACTGGTGCTAGTACTCGCAATTATCGCCTATATGCGAAAACTAAGAGAGCCTAATACGTAAAGCGCGTAACAGATACGCCCCTGATGTTTTCACAGCTGATCGCCCATAGGTTCCGCCCTTACGCATCATATGCAACACATAGCCCGGTCGCAGGTAAAACTGCTGATAGGCCTTATAGCGCAATTGCGCCAACTTTTCCATACTCATCGTAGGTGTCTCAAAGATGGGTCCTGCAGTGTCATATTTATCAAAATCAGTTACCCGTAGCCAGCCGTTTTTAACAACTTGCTCATACATAGGCGTCCCCGGATAGGGCGTGGCTAAATAGAAACCCACATCCTCAGGATTTAATTGTTGCACAAAACGAATGGTTTGCTTAGCCGTCTGCTCAGTTTCTCCTGGAAAACCCAAAACTACATTAGCAATAGTCATCAACCCCACATCATGCGCTGTTTTATAGGCTTGGCGGGTTTGTTCTAATTTTATACTCTTATTCATAGCATTAAGAACGGCCTCGGAGCCTGATTCTACACCCATCCAAACAGCAATACAGCCGGCGTCTTTCATGGTCTTTAACAGTTCCCGATCCACCATGTCCACGCGGGTGCCACAGTCCCAAATTAATTTGAGGTTGCGGTTGTGGAGTTCTTTGCAGATCTGAAGCACGCGTGCTCGATCCACACTAAAGGCATCATCATAGAAGGTAACCTGGTCTACACCATAGGTTTGGTGTACAAACTCCATTTCATCCACTACATTTTTTGCACTACGCATGCGATATCCTCGACCAAACATGCGCACTGTGCTACAAAAATCACACCAATAAACACACCCGCGGCTACTAACTAGGGGAATGAGGAGTTTGCCGTTGTGCTTGAGATTATCAAGCGGCATCAAGTGATGGGCCGGGAAGGGGATGCTATCGAGATCTTTTATGTAGGGCCGATCAGGGGTGCGACAAATTTTATCGTTGTCACGATAGGTAATGCCCAATACACCCGATAGGGTTTGGTGATTTTCTATTTTTTCTGCCAGATCAACCAGAGTCTCCTCTCCCTCGCCACGCACAATAAGATCCACCGCGGGGTATTCCCTTAGGGTGTTTTCATCCCAAAATGTGCCATGGCTCCCACCCACTGCGGTGATGGCACTTGGTTGAGCCTCTTTTGCGATGGTGAGAATCTGCATGGCTGATTTGTAGAGCAGGGTGGTGGCAGTTACACCGATAAAATCAGAAGGTGTTTGCAAAATCCGATCCCGGAAGGTATCGTAGCTGAGTTTTTCGGCTTGGCAGTCTATAATTTTAACTTGATGACCTGCTCTTTCAGCTACAGCGGCTAAATATCCAAGACCCAGCGGTATAAATGGCGGATGGGAATGCACACTGGGCGGATATGGCGGATTGACTAAGGTTATCTTCATGAGGGTTGCCTGAAGGGACTTCTAAATAATAGAAACATATAATGCTTTCTTACAGCAAGCACGTACAATTCTAAATTATGATGCTTTTCAGTTTTATGTCATTTCGCTGATGGTTTGAATCTTTGACTCCTAAAAGTTGAAGAAACAGAAAATAGGAAACTAAAATTTTCCTCCATAGAAACAATACTCAGCTATTAGGCTACTCCAGTACTGTGGAGGTATACAAGGAGTAGCAACAGCCTATCTTTATTATTTGTTTGACCTGCAAAGTGGTTTACAGTTTTGTATATCGGGCATATTTGGTTTGCATGGTTTGCAGTTGGACACATTTTGCTTGTTGACAAATGTTATGGATACGTATGTTCCTGCTTCTAGGTTGATGGTGGCTGTTCCTGTTTCTAGATTTATTGTTGAGCCGGTGTTGGGGTCTATTATTATGATGTCTATTAGGCCCATCCGGGTGGTGTTAGTTCGTTTTCTATGGCTACGTATCTGTTGTACTTGTTCACAGTAATGGCGGCTCTTGTTTGTGCTGAGAGTTCTATGTTTATGAAGCCGACTGTTGGATTGTTGCTCGAGAGGGTTTGCGTCATGTTAACAAAACGCACCCCTGATAAACGCTTACTGTTTGAGTGAAATTAACTCACACTCGTTTCCCATATAGTGGTCAGTGTTGCAGAGGTAGCCTTGATTTTAGTGGTCATCTCTCTACTCGAAGCTCAGAGAGCTTAAGAGTGTGAATACTCCAACGCGTTTCTTGAAAACCTCTCTCTTAATTTTTCATCTCCAAACAATGCCCAGCTCTTCTCTGCTATAGCTAAAATATCTCCGTTCTCCACCAAAGCCCAGTCACATTGTTTTGAACTGATTGTTCTATGTAGTAACTTAGTCTGCCAAAAAGGGGTTAAGAGAGTTTTATATGCATGGCTCGCAGTGCATATGCCGCTGAAGTTTTTAGACCCGATCTGCCATAGGTTCCGCCGCGGCGCATCATTTTAAAGATGTAACCTGGGCGGAGGTAGAATTTTTGGTGGGCTTTGTATTTGATTTCGCGGATTTTCTCCATACTTAGCTCAGGGGTCTCAAAGGTTGGGGTGGCGGTGTCGTATTTGTTAAAGTCAGTTACGCGTAGCCAGCCATTTTTGATAACTTCTTCATACATGGGGGTTCCTGGATAGGGGGTTGCAATGTAGCAACCAATGTCGTCGGGGTTGAGTGAGTTGATAAAGTTGACTGTTTCCCATGCTGTTTCCTCTGTTTCGCCTGGAAAGCCGATGACTGAGCTTGCAATAGTCATCATTCCGGTTTTTTGTGCGAGTTTGAAGGCGTCGCGCACTTGGTCACGGTTAATTTTTTTGTGCATTTTTCCTAAGATTTTTTCTGAACCCGATTCTACGCCAAACCATACCGTTATACAACCGGCATCATGCATTTTCTCAAGCAATTCTTTATCCACTGCGTCTACTCGGGTTTCGCAGTCCCATTCAACGTTGAGTTTTTTTGCTTTGATATCTGCGCACATTGTTAGGGTGTGTTGGCGGTTGATGGTGAAGGCGTCATCATAGAATGTGAATTGGCTCTCGCCATACTTGTTTTGGAGCATTTCCATCTCATTTACGACTGTGTGGGGGTTGCGGGTGCGGTATCCGCGGCCAAACATGCGTACGGTGCTGCAGAAATCACACCACTGGACACATCCTCTGCTGGTGACTAGGGGAAAGATGGTTTTACCCATGCGATGAAACGCATCTATGGGCAACAAATGATATGCGGGGGAGGGCAATGAATCTAGATCAACAAGAAAGGGTCGGTCTTCATTGCGGATGATTTTGCCGTCTGTGTTGCGATAAGTTATTCCCAAAACACCTGAAAAGCTCTGTTTGTCTTGTAGGCGTTGGAGTAATTCCATAAATGTGATTTCGCCTTCTCGGCGTACAATCACATCTATCGCGGAACATTCGTTTAGGGCATTTTCATCCCAAAACGTAACATGGCTTCCACCCATCATGGTGACGGCCGTTGGATGTTCTTCTTTGGCAACTGTGAGAACATCTTTGGCTGAATTGTAGAGCAACGTTGTTGAAGTTATGCCAATTACATCTGGTTTTTCTTTACTGATGCGTTGCTTAAATGTCTCCACAGTTAAACGTTCAGCCTGACAATCGATAACGTTAACTTCATGGCCTGCTTTCTCAGCCACTGCTCCTAAATATGCAATGCCTAATGGAATAAACGGAGGATGAGCATGTGCATTTGGAGGATAGGGCGGGTTAATGAGTGTAACCTTCACGTCTATTACCTTGTAGTAGGTGGATAAACAGCTAAACGAAATATAACGTTTACGTAAACTTGAGTTATATGGGTGTTAGGTGTAGGCAACGAAATTTGGTCATGTCTTTATCGCTTTTAGAGGTTTGGTCAGTTCATTGATCAGGTGTTTATAAAGGGTCGACCTAAAGTCTCGTTACGACTAACCGCACAAGCAATTCACCAATTTTTTCCAAAACTGCCGAACGTGAATTATAAGGTTGTATCTCTGGATTTTAGTGTCTTCTTGCTTGTTTGATAGTAAGCCGGTTGCTGTAGTGCCTGTCTTCTTTACTGTTGCTTTTTTTTGTAGATAGTGCATATTTTTTCCAAAACTCGTTAGCGATGGAGCTGGTTTCTGCGAAGACTTAATAAGGCTGCAAAGTCATGTTTTGGTAAAATTAATGGTGTATTAGACTTGAAATTTGGCGTGTTTCTCTATCAACCTGAGCCTGTTGAAGGCGTCGACTATAACTTTTACCGTCAAAAGTCCGAATCTGGCATTGTCGGTAAAGTAAACCCTGAAATGTACACAAACATCGCGGTTTTCGGCGACAACAACATGGCCGCACAGCGTCCTGACTGGGTATCTGTTAGCAGCTTTGGTCCCGCGTTGCGCACAAATCCACGCTTTAATCTGCGCTGGGACGTTGTTTGCATGACTAACCCTGAAGCCCGCGAATATAACCTTAAAATCATCAAAGAATCTGCCAAACTCAGCCCCGGCATAAGCATCAGCAGTCAGCACTTCGCAGACCAAGGCTTCTGCACCTGCCCCCGATGCATTGCCGCACAAGCCAAAAGCGGCTTGAGCTGGGTTGAGTGGCGTGCAAAGACCGTCACTGACTTCCTTGCTGAGGTCAAAGAGATCGTCTCTGGTAAACCCCTCTTTGTCAACTGCTTACCTGACCCCATGCTGGGCAAACTACGCTTTGGTTATGACTTTGAAGCAATGGCCCAATACGCCGACTACTTTGTCATACCCATGTTTAGCAAAGGCTACCCCACACCATGGTACTGGGAAACCATCGCAAGAGGCTTCAAGAGTGTCCTCAAAAAACCTGTCTTTGTCAACTTTTATGTCCGCGGACCCAACGAAACCTGGGACACTGTCGCACCAACTAACCAAATCATGACAGTTGCTACCCGTGTTGCCCGCCAGGGTGTAGATGGTATCATTTTCCTAGCCGAGAAAGCAGAATACATCCAAAAGTTCCAAAAAGAAGCTGCCGCAGACAAACAAACACGTGAAGCCCTAAAAGGCCACGGCGGCGACGACGTCTTGGAACTATTTGCCCGCTGGGAAAAACTCTACAAATAATCCCACCCCTTTCTTCTTTATTCTTTTTTGTTCTTAATAGCATTCCATTCTGTTTATCCTAGAAGCTCGCGTTTTACTTGTATAGTGATCTGGTCTGGATATGCTGTAAGTATTTTTCAGTCTTTTGAGGTGGTTGCTATTTGTTGTTGGTTTGCTTAACTTTTCTGATCTTAGCGCTGTCTTTTAGAAATCTGGTGTCTGAATGTCTCTCCACAGACGGTTATGGTTGGGTGACGTTTGGGTATTTTATGTCTGAATGTGGGTGTGTTTAATTGACTTCAAATTAGTTGAATCAATCGCTAAGTAGTTGTTATGTATGTGTGATTATTGTGTTTTTTTGGTGTTGTGTGTTGTGATTTGGATATATTCTCTATATTGAAATGTTATTTAAATATCATCGAAACTTTGGGGGGTTGGCAATTTATGATAAACCATAAATTTGCTTGGTGAATATGATGAAAGAAAAAATTAAAAGTTTTATAGCAATAATGCTAACGCTGTCTCTTGTTGTCGGTTGTTTTGCAACCTTGTTGCAGACAACAAACGCAGCAGACAATAGTGTCTATACACTCACCGCATGGGTAGACGACACTAGATCAACAAACACTATCTATCGCAACGGCGTCTCAGCCCCTGCAATATCCACCCTTATGAAACTAGTCAACGACAACGATGGCACTGTGATTTATGCCATGTGCGTAAACCAAACAATCACAACCGACCTCAAAGTAAAGTATCAAATGGTCGACCTAAACAACTACCCTGACCTCACCTCAACTCAAAAAACTCAAATCTTAACCCTGCTCAACTATATCTCCATCAACTACGGACTTGACACCAAAGAAGGTGCCGCACTAGCACAAACTGTCATATGGCGCATAATCCACCCCGACATCGACTATATTATTCCCCAAAAAGACGTAGGCATAACAAAAGAAGACATCGACAACGTATATGCACACATCAACGACCTGCCACTAAACTATAATTTTAATGTAGCCATAGACGGCACAGCCAACACAGCAACCCACAAAGATACCGACTATAGCTATTATGGCCCCTTTAGCATTTCATATGACCACGAACTATCTGACCTAGACTACCGATTGACTGACCTGGACTTCGATTTAACATTCACTCCCACAAAAACAGATGCAATTTTTACAGATAAAACCTATACAGAAATAAACCAAGTAAAACACGGCAAGGACTTTTATGTAGGCGTACCCAACGACACAACCGAAACAACCTTCAGCTTTAACGCAACCGCCTCAACCGGTGTCACCCTAATAACGGGTATAAACTTTCTAGTCAGTACCAGCGGCACAAACCAACCCCTAGTCGTCTACCAACCCCTCATCCAACCCCTTGTCAACCACGAAACTACCCTCTACCACTACTCCTGCAACGCCAGCTTCACCCTAGCACCAAAAGTACTCAATGGCACACTCATAGTCAACGTAGAAACCGGCACCAAAGTCAACATCAAAGACTCCATAACCGGCGGCTACACCAAAGAAGCCATACCCGATGCAAAAGGCAAATACGACCACGCTACATACAAACACAACCTCGAAACAGCCCTAGGCAACAAAGGCAACTGGTTTCAATACAACGAGTTTACCACCGGTACCAACCAACATTTCGATCTCGTACAAGGCGATAAACTAAATCTAGTCGGCGGTTACACAATCACCTATAATCCTACAACTAACGAATTTACCCTAACCCTAGACGATGCCCTCATAGCAAGTGGTGCCCAACTCTCAATTTCTAACACCATCTTGGTTGCAAAGAACAAAAACGACAAAAACTATAACGCAAACAACATCTGGACCTCAGCTCCAGGCCAACAACAATTCTCCTTCAACGGCCACTCCTACACCTTTAAAGCAAACTGGGTAGACCCCTCAAAACCAGTTTATATCTACCTACACCTCGACGGCCTCACAGGCTATACAAACACCAAAGGCACAAACATCGGAGACACATACACAGTTTATGTGATCGATACAACCGGCAAGGTAGTAGATTTCCAAACCATGACCCTGGCCAGCGGCACAACATCAATCATTGGCTCTGCTACATTTAACAACCTCAAACCCGGCCAATACACAATCGAAGTAGTCGGATTCAAAGATACCAAACTATACACTGTCTCTGCTGAAGTCAAACCAAACGAAACTACAACCATTAAACTCTAGTAATCTAAAAAGTACCCTTGAGGACAAGCCGTCCTCTTTATTTTTCTGATTTATACTATATTGATAGTTCTGCAGTGGTAGTAACAGATTGTTGATAAACCCAAAAGAAGAACCTACCCTTACTTGACAAATTGCTTCGTGTTAGTTACCCTTGATAATTTGGATTAACGCCGCTTTTATGAAGGGCGGCAGATTAACTGTAGCATATTTTGGGTTATCGTTGGTTTGTTGGGTTACGGTGTTCCAGTCTTTAAAATCGGTGGGGAGCAAGTTTTTGTTATAGTCATCATCCATTTTTACTGCGGCTAAAAGTGCGGCTAGTGCTTGAGGATTGCACTTTAGCATCTGAATGAGTTTTTCAGTGGTTACTGCCAGACCCTCTACTTTAGATATCTCAGCAACTAGTTTTTCAATGGGGAGCTGACGTTCTTTTAATCTATCAAGCACAGTTCGATTTGCCCAGATGGGTTCCTGTTTTAACAGAGCCTCAGTAACCGCTTTTCGGGTGCAGTGACCAACGAGTTTGCCCAGATTGGATGCAGGGCCGCCTAACACTACTTCTTTGCCTCTGCTTGTTGAGACAACCGTGACCGCATCAGTTATGGAGCCAGTGGCAGAGTCGCCTGTGTAGTAGCTGCGCACATCAAAGTCGCGAAGCGCCGCAGATTTGGCTTCCGTTGCAGTTATAAGCGCAGCAACCATACAGCTCTCACTTGGATTACCATCAATAAAGACAATGATGTTTATGGTTCCCATAATTTCCTCTACAGCCATTTCTTCACCGCTGGATTCTCCGTGTGAGCAACCCGCTGTAGCCGCAACATAAATGATGTAATCCTCTGCTTTTTTACAAACCAAACTATAATTTTGAATTTTAGCCGCTGTAACCATTGCCAGATAATCCTGAGCAATACCCACCTTTGCCGCTGAAGAAGTTATGAGCTGCATCGGATCCATATGAAGCGCGAGATCACTATACCCTTCCGGCACACCAATGTTTAGAACAGCTTTGACTTGTTTGTTCCCGCCGTTAAAAATGGCTGAACCAATCGTCTTTAGGGGAGTATTACAAATTACGGCTAAAACGTTTTCTTTGATGATAAGTCGGGTATCTTTGGCGAGGTTGAACTCTTCCAATGCCATTCCCATTACCGTTTAGGGTTTGGTTGGATTTAGGGTGATGGCTTTATTTGGACATAAATTCACACAAACCCCGCACTGGGTGCATTGCACTACTGCAATAACTTGGGGTTTGCGGTTCTTGCCTTCTTCTAATGCACCCTGAGGACAAACGCCTATACAGATTTGTCCCGTGCAAGGCGTACACTTGGTCAAGTCGATGGTTAGTGGTGAGGTTTGTTGTTTGCCCATGTGAATCAACAATTAAATAAGCGCCAAGAATATATCTGTTGTGAGCAAGGTATTGGCCATGCAGATAGGGCTAGTTACATACAAACCTGAACATGTTGAAGGTTATGATCTTCATGTTTACTATTCTAAATGGGCTGACGGACAGGCGTTTCCAGCTGCCATAGGAATGCAAAACGATGTTACCGTCTTTTGTGATGCCAAAGCAATACGCGAGGATCCCTCAATTGTCCAAACCTCTCCATACGGTGAGGCACTGAGACGCAACCGACGCAACAATTTACCCTTTGACTACATATGCCCCACCCATCCCGGCTATCGAGCCAAAGTCTATCAATACCTCGACAGCCTCTCGCAACAAGACATATCCGGCGTAACACTCAATCTCTACCACTTTGCCGACCAAGATTTTTGCACCTGCCCAAGATGCACCGAGTTGCACCAAAAAAGTGGCCTAGATAAAACCACTTGGCGCGCCCAAACAATAACCAATTTTATAGCTGAGGCTAAAACCCACACCAAGGGCACCTTTGCAGTGGAAATGTTTCCTGATCCCGTGCTGGCCAAGGAACGCTTTGGCATAGACTTTGATACCATCGCAAAGTTGGTGGATTATTTCCATGTGCCTCTCTCCTCGCGAGACTACTTTACTAACTACTGGGTTGACACCATTGTACGTGACTTTACAGCCACCCTCAAAAAACCCGTGGTAGTTGAACTCAGCGCAGAAATGCCCACCGATGAAAAACTCGAAGCGCTTTTAAAAACAGTTGCCTATATCTCCCGTCACAACCTAACCGCCACCCTGTTCTTGGTCCATGACTCTGAAAACGCACGCCAAATCGCACGATTCGCCGTCCACAACAATAGCTTCCGAGAATGGATAGACAGCTACAAATTCACCAAAATGCAAAAAATCATAGATAACTGGGCAAAAATCTACTAATCACTTATTCCTTCTCTTCCCACAGTAAACTAACACAAAGCCTTGTTTGTTAACTGTGTTTGTTTGTATTTTTCTCTTCTCAGATAGGTTATGCTGTGGAGGATTCTGAAGGTGCTGGTGTCGAGGTACCCTTGGTTGCTATAGGTTTTGCAGTTCTGACGGTGGTTATTGTTTTGGTTGTTGGTTTGTTTTTTGTTTCAAAAAGAGGCCGAGTTGCTAAAAACTAGCTATTTGTGTCTTTGTTTTTGGTGGTTTGATGTTACTGTCAGGGCTTGAATTTAACTACACATGCAAACTGGTTTACAGAGGAACTGTTGAGCGTTTGTAGCTCAAAAAATTCGCAATCTGAAATTGTGCAGTTAAATATTTTTGTTTGTTGTGGGTTTTAGGGTTGTTTGAGTTTGTGGCGGTAGTTTTTTAGTTGTTCCATGTCTAACTCGGTTGTTAGGATGCTGTCTTGGGGTGCGTCGGTGACTTCGCCTAGGATGCCCCAGGGTGCGATGATGGCGCTTCTGCCGCCGCGCATGTTGGAGCTGACGTTGCCTATTTTTAAGATAAACATGCCGTATTCTTTTGCAATGGCCTCTGTTAGGGGGTGGCCTTTGACAACGGGGTGGTCGCCCATGGCTGCCACGGGTAGGGTGACGATTTCTGCGCCTAATTCGGCGACTTTTTTAACAAGTGCGGGGTCAAAGCTGTCTGCGCAGACAATCATGCCCAATCGGCCTATTTGTGTGTCTAAAACTAGTGGGGTGTTGCCTTTGGATACACCTGCGTCGAGTTCGATTTGTATGGGGTTGATTTTTTTATATTTGGCTATCATGGTGCCGTTTTGCCAAAGGGTGCTTGTGTTGTAGTATTTACCGTTGTCTTCTTGAAGAACTGAGCCGCCTAAGAGATAGATATTGCCGATTTCTTTGGAGATTTTTTGGAGAAAGTCCAGAGTTGCGCTACAGGTTTCTTTGCTGATTTTTGGGGCATCGGCAAATTCTGCCATACAGCAAGGAACCGTAAAGTATTCGGGCAGTGCGATAAGAACTGGATTGTCTTTGGCGGCTCTTTGCACTGCTGTTTGGGCCGCTGTTAGGTTATCTTGAAGGTTACTGCGAATTTCCATGTGCAAGATGCTGACTTTCATGCTTAAACCTGTAATAGAGGTGCTGGTTTGGGGTTTTTAAGTTTACTGTCCGATACTTGTTTGGTTTATCTGTTTGTCAGGGTTAAAATCTTTGAGTGTGTAGTCCTGAGTGATGTTTATTCTTTTTTGATTAATTTTCGATTTGTAGCTTGACATTTTTATGCCTTTTATCTGATTAGTTAACTTTAAGTTAACTTTATATGTGCGACAGATGACAAAACCTGTTACTTGAGTGGTAAAAAGATGAGTTTCAATGAGTCCGAAGTTAACAAACTCCTATCGGAAGCAAGAACCCTTGTAAACAAAGTCGTCGAACAAAACCTCGCCGAGGGTTTTCTCTTCTCCGCTGGAACAGACACCCAAATCATAGCTTATGAAGCCATAAAATACAACCCCGGCATTCCCTGTCTTACCCTAGCCTTCAAAGACGGCCAACCCAAAGACGCTGAATACGTCAAAAAAATGGTTGAACTCTTCCACCTAAACCATGAAACCTACCAATTTGACCGAGCAGACGTCTTTAAATTCTATCCTCAAGGTGTCGAAGCCCTCAAAAAATTCGACCCTATGGAAGTCCGAAACAGTCTCCCAGTCTATATCGGTTTAACACTACTCAAAGCCAAAGGTATCAAAACCGTCTATACCGGTGATGCCCTTGACGAATTGTTTGGTTACCCCTGGCAATTCCACCTAACCGAGGAACAATTCGCCGTCAAACAAAAAGAGATGTGGGCCGAAATGGGCTTTGCGTCATTTCCAATGGCGGCATCGCTTGGCATGGAAATCAAAGCACCCTACCAAGATCCCGAATTCATGGATTGGGCAAAACAACTCCCCATTAAGTACAAAATTAATTTCAACAACGGCGTCAAATACGGCAAATGGATCCTGCGCAAAGCATACGAAGACGTTTTCCCCCAAGACATCATTTGGAGACCCAAAGCACCCCTTGAAGCAGGCACCGGAACCGAAATCCTGCGCACCTACTTCAACGATATCATCGATCCCAAAGAATTCGCCGAAAAGAAAATTTCCATAAAAGATGAAGACGACGTAGAAATCCAAGACCAAGAACAACTCCTCTACTACGAGGTCTTCCGCAAGAAATTTGGCAAACCCAAAGACGTCTACCCCAAAATCGACGGTGCCATCGAATGCCCCAAATGCCACAGCCACCTCAAAACTAAAATCCAATTCTGCAAAGTCTGCGGAGCCTACCCCATCTAACCCTTCTTTTCAACTCTTCTTTATCTTTAACTCTTCTTTTATCTTGTTTTTGGGAAAAGACTTATTTTCCTTAGTCCGCTAATTTCAAACTTATTGAGGAGTATCTTTGGCTAATCTGTCCCAGCTCAAAGTTGCAATGGCAACATCGATCTTTCTCTCAGCCTTTATCTTTGGGCTCTTAATAATTGGTATCATATACTTTGTGGGCTTTGATCTATTTATGGGGTTACTTATCGCCATAGCGGGATCAGCCCTTTTCATTCTGTTCCAATACGCTCTTGGCCCTGTAATTGTGGTTGCAACCACCCGCCTGCATTATCTAAAACCCGGCGAAAACCCCTGGCTGGAAAAAGTAGTCAAAGAACTAGCTGATAAAACAGGCATACCCATGCCCAAACTAGCAACCGTACCCAGCAGTACCCCTAACGCCTTCACTTTTGGTCGAAGTACTGCAGGCGCAACCCTAGCAGTCCATGAAGGATTACTAAAACAACTAAACGAAGGCGAAATCCGCGGCGTCATAGCCCATGAACTGGGCCACATCAAACACAAAGACTACATCGTCATGACTGTTCTCTCAGCCCTACCCCTAATCACCTACTACATCGCACAAATAACCCTGTTCGCAGGCGTCCTAAGCGGCGGATCCCGACGCAGAAGCAACAACAAAGACAACTCGGGTGCAATTCTGCTGGTGATAGGCGTTGTCTCATATATCGTCTACATAATCACCTTCCTCATCGTCATGCGTCTGAGCCGACTACGCGAACACTACGCCGATGCCTTTGCAGCCTACCTAACCGGCTCACCCCGAAATATGCAAAGCGCCCTATCAAAAATCACCTACGGCCTATCCATCGCTCCACCCAAATCACCCGAAAGCGCCCGAGCCTTCTACATCGAAGACCCCGACATGGCAAAACAATCCTACGCCTACATCATGAACAAAAAGAACCAATATGACCTCAACAACGACGGCGTACTAGATGAACGAGAACTAGAACTAGCCATGGAAAAAGAAGCCAAAACCGCAGCCGCACAAATGAACAACCTCTTCTCAACCCACCCCACAACATTCAAACGCATCTTACTGCTCCGCGAAATCGAACAAGAAATGGAAACCGGCCAGTACAGCAACGACAAAATGTACAACCACGTCTAACCAACATCTTTATTCTAATTTCATTTTATTTTTATGGCAAAAATTTTTGTGGGATATGCGAAGACTAATATTTTCCGACTGCTGATTACTACAAACTTGGAGGGACATCAAATATGGTTAACTATTGTCCTGAATGCGGCGGAGAAATGCACTACATCTCGTTAACTAAACATTATGTCTGTAAAAGTTGCGGTTTATCCTGTACCGGGCAAGAACTAAACGACCTCCATGATAAAAACCGCCCCGATTATGAAACCGACGATGAAATAAAGCAAGCTCGCCGCAAAGAATACCTAAAATGGTACCTTAGCAAAAAATAAACACCGCCAAAAGCGAAATCAACCCTTTAGCTTTGGCTATGTAGAAAATCAACTCCTAAGTCCACCAAAGCCTTAAGCCTCTCATTAACTACTCATCATGGGGTATCGCTGTGAATGTTGATATCGAATTCATCTGCATAGGTAACGAATTGCTCATCGGCAAAGTAGAGAACACAAACGCCCACTGGTTAGCTACACAGGCTACCCTGCTAGGTGCCACGGTGCGACGAGTCACAGTCATCCAAGATATAGTTGAAGAAATCGCTATCTGTCTCCAAGAAGCCTCAGCACGCAACCCCCACTTTATAATAACCACCGGCGGATTGGGACCCACCTTTGATGATAAAACCTTTCAAGGTATCGCCAAAGCCCTAAACCAACCCCTTAAAATAAACCCCCAGGCCCTTGAGATGGTAAGGACAAAGTGTAATGAATACGCTCAAAGGCGCGGGCTCACCCAAGAGATAGAAATGACTCCACCAAGAACAAAGATGGCCACTCTACCCGAAAACGCCCAACCCATACCCAACCCTGTTGGTACCGCACCTGCCCTAAAGGTCCAAATCGGCTCCTCCACTCTGTTTGCTTTGCCAGGAGTCCCCTTGGAAATGATGGCCATTTTTACTCAAACCATAGCTCCCCTAATCAAACAGACCGCAGGATCGAGTATTTTTTGTCAGCAAAGCCTTTTTGTGAAAGGTATTGCTGAGGCCCAATTAGCGCCTCTAATTGATAAGGTGATGTCTAACAACGCTGGGGTCTATGTAAAATCCCACCCCATAGCGTTACATTCCGATAATGTGCCCCACATAGAACTTCATCTAACCCTCACAATTGCCCAGGAACACAACCCCGACAAGATGCTTCAAAGAGCTATAGAGCAACTGACCCAGCTAATAGAACAAACTAAAACATAACAACCAATCCGATAACGGTAGAATTTGGGCATAACAATTTAAGACATTGAGTAACTGGAAAAGACTGTGACCATCCATGAAGACTTCAGTGCTTAAACTGGTTTGTTTGTTGGTAGTGTTGGCGGCTGTTTTAGCACTGATGCCTCTTGACAGTATAGCGGGACAAACTGTAGATGATCATAGGGTATCTTTTCTGATATTTAATCGTCCTGAAGGTGACAAAACATACGAGCTCACCCTAACCATACCCCAAACCCTTTATCAGTACTATACACAAAAGAGTCATTATGTGTTCTCCAGTCGAGATTTTTCCAAATTTGTCACACCCCAGGCATTTCAACAAGTGGCTGACACACTTTGGCAGCTATATGATAACCCCGAAGACTTTACCAATGCTGTTTTGACCATTGTTCACCAAATTACCTATGAAGAAACAATTCCCAGTTTCTACCCTGTGGAAACGTTGGTCAGAGGCAAAGGTGACTGTGACCTTTTTGTCTACATAGCGGCTTCAATTCTAGAGGCCGGAGGCATCAATACTGTTCTGATATTCTATGAAGAACAAGCACACATGCAACTAGGCGTGGATCTAGGTCATCCGCCTGCTGATGCGCGAGTCGAGGCGTGTTATGTTGACTATCAAAATGTTTACTACTATATTGCAGAATGCACCGGTAGTGCATGGCGAACCGGTTGGCGCGTCGGTGAATGCTCCACAACTTATCAAAACGTTAGCTTTCAAGTGTCACCGCTTATAGGTATGGAAAAAACCTCCATCGGACAAATATCGGCAAATCTTCGAGAACTCGACTCCAGTACAATTAATCTACAGGTTTCTCCCTCATTTATGCTAGAAAGCACAGAGCTAACTATAAGCGGACAGATTTTGCCCATAACTCCAAACGAGAATGTCACTATCCGCGCACAAATTCCCAATCAGGGCTGGGTAACAGTCGCTACTATACTCACCCAACAAGATGGCCGTTTTAACTGTACTTGGACCCCTTTATCTGTCGGTCCAATCGATTTACAGGCAAGCTGGATAGGTAACAGCCAATACAACGGGGCATCAAGTAACTCCTATAACATAGTTATTTTACCCCTTTATTTTGTTGCATTACTGATCGTTGCAGCGGTTGCCGTTTTTATGTTTGCGGTGCTGTTTATCAAGCTACGACACCGGCGGCCTCAATTACCGCCTGAAGTCAGTGAACCCGAATCCCAAATTATAACAAATCCTGAGATCCCCCAAGAGACACCTGACGCTATGCCCGAATCTTTTGAAAATACGGCAAATTCTTAGGATAGTGAAAAATCACCTGATCAATAGCGAGCATATGTGCGTATTGTACCTGTGCTTTGATGTTTGTCATATCTGCTTTTTGATTTTAAGGGTTGTGAGGTGTATTTTTCCATCCGGCGGGTGCATTTTTTAACTGTACGATTTTTTCGTCCAGTTCTATTTCTTAGCATTGGAGATCGAATAAAAAGCAATCTATATCCGCTGTAGATGTTTCTATTGGTTATATTGATGATCAGTTCACATTTTATTCTCTTTATTTTTGTTATTTCTATTTATTGTGTGCAGTTGATATAATGAGTTAATTGAGTAGATATTGAATATTGATTAGAGTAAAAAATGAATAAAAATGAATAAAGAAAAGTAAGCTGTTGTTACTTTACGATTTCTCGTTTCTTCCAGCGCAGGTTTTTGCCCTTGCATTTTCTGCATTTGAGTGCAGTTTCCGCGTTGCGGGCGCCGCAGTCTCGACAGATTTTCATGTAGAGCCGATGCTTCTGCGCGATGGTTTTCTTCACTGGGTCTAATATCGGCATTTTACTGTTAACCTTCTGTTTTGGGTAACTCTTTGATGGTCACGCCTCAAATATACCTTTTGGGCGTTCTTTATGTTGCTACTTGATTACTTCGATGGTGACATATGAGTGTGTGTCTTCTATACCGTCTATGTTGTAGAGTTTCTTTAGAACTTCGTCGAGTTTTTCGTGTTCCACGATGATTACGCTGTCAATTTCGCCTGCGACTCGAAATGCTCGGGAAACTTGGAGTTCACGAAGTTTTTCGTAGACGTGGATGCGTTTTAGTGGTGAAACTTTGATTAGTATGAATGCGGGGGTGGTGGTTATTCCTAGGCCTTTGATGCCTTTTTCTGTGACGTCTATGAAGCCTCTTCCTGTGCGGATGTAGCCGTGGGTTTTGAGTTTGCGGAGGTGTATGTTTAGGGCTTGGCGGCTTACGCCTAGTTGGGTTGCGAGTTCGTCTTGTTTGATTCTTAGGGTGTAGGTGTTTGTGGATTTTCCTTTTTCGTAGAGTGTTTTTAAGAGTTGAATTGAGCGTTTAGTTAAGGGCTCCAAGCTGGTCACTTGTATGTTTGTTAAGTTAAAACTTTACAATAGTGAGGTCGCTTAAGTATTTGGTGTTTTTCTAATCAGAAACTTATCACATATCTCTCAATACTTTATATGTTTATTTGGTTGCTGATGACCTGCTTGAGACTTCCGCAAGATCTTGGCACATTTACCACAATGTATTTATGTCAAAAAAATGCTACTGAACCAACTTAAAAGTAAACTAGGAGTGAAGCGGAACGTGACGGAAAACATCAGTGCGGTCTTAATCGGGAAAAAGCCAACAATGAATTATGTTCTTGCATGCATTACCTTTTTCCATGGCGGCGCAAAAGAAGTCAGCATTAAAGCACGCGGCAGAAGCATAAGCAGAGCCATTGATGTTGCTGAAGTGGTACGGCACAGATTTCTGCCCGATGTTAGAATCAAACGGATCGGCATCGGTACAGATCAGTTCCAGCCCCATGACCAAGATGAAGGGTTTCAGGGTAGCGCCACCACAAATGTAAGCACTATTGAGATAACGTTGATGCGTTAAGTCACGATTTAAGCAGAATTCCTTCTTTGCAGGAAACCGACTCGCAAATGAAAACCGAACTATGCAGTTTCTGCCTAAAAAGCGGCATATTATGCCAGAAATGTTCATCTAAAGTTAAGGCTGGCGAAATAAGTGATCTAGATCTCAAAATCACTCGCTTGCTTCTCAACCTAGAAGAGAAGTATCCCTCCCTGCAAAACGTCTGCTTCTACAAAGCAGTCGACGTTGAAAAAACGTTAGCCATCCTCGTAGGACACGGCGATGTCCCCAAACTTTTAGGTTACGGCGGTAAAATAGTCAAAACCCTAAGCGATGAAACCGGCAAAAACATCCGAGTACTCGAATATGGCGTTGACGACCGTAAATTCCTCGAAGACCTTTTTGTGCCCTTTAGCATCTTGACTATAAACACAATCTGGCTCCCAGATGGAACCACCGAAACCCGAGTTATTCTACGGCGCAAACGTGGGCAACAACTGCCTATGGACCTCAAAGCACTCAAGGAAATCGCCAACAAAACCCGCAAAATGTCTCTGCGTGTAGAAATCGCAGATTAGGCTGGCCGCAGTATGGACTTGGACTCCATGGGCGACTGGGTTAGAACCCAGTACACCTCACAGGTAACCCCTGACCTAGATGGGCAAGAAGTGACCCTCTTTGGATGGGTCCAAGAAGTACGAGATCTAGGAGGCCTTCGCTTCCTCATACTTCAAGACCGCGAAGGTACAGTCCAAATAACCATACCCAAAAAACGTATCTCCCCCCAAGTTTTAGCCAAATCCGACTCACTCCAAAAACGCTTCAGCTTCGCCATAAAAGGCACTGTTAAAAAAACTAACATGACCCAACGCGGAGTCGAAGTCATCCCCACAGACATCAAAATTTTCAGTACCGCCACCGAACAACTACCCATAGACATCACCGGCAAAACCCCCGCCAACATCGAAGTCCGCCTCGACGCCCGCCCCCTTGACCTCACACTAGAAACAAGCCTAGCCGCATTTAAAATCCAACATGTAGCCCTTCAAGCTATTCGAACTTTCCTATTTGATCAAGACTTCATGGAAGCTCACAGCCCACGTATCATCGCCTCCGCAACCGAAGGCGGCGCTGAATTGTTCTGCATCGACTACTTCGGACAAAAAGCCTACCTAGCACAAAGCCCCCAACTATACAAAGAAGAACTCACTCTGAGCTTTGAAAAAGTCTTCGAAGTCGGACCCTTTTTCCGCGCCGAAGAATCCCACACCCGGCGCCACCTAAGCGAATTCACTTCCGTTGACGTCGAAATGGCATTCGCAAACGCCGACAACGTCATGACCCTGCTTGAACAAACAATCCACCACACCGTCGGCGTAGTTAAAGAAAAATGCCAAACAGAACTCAACCTCCTAAACCACAACCTCGAAGTACCCCCCCTACCCTTCAAACGCCTAACCTACACCCAAGTCCTAGAAGACCTAAAAACCCAAGGCGTAGACATCCCCTGGGGCGAGGACATCACAACTGATGCCCTCCGAGTCTTGGGCAAAATATACCCCGACTTTTACTTCATAACCGAGTGGCCCACACACACCAAAGCCTTCTACATCAAACCCCAAAACGACAACCCCAAAATCAGCGAAGGCTTCGACTTAATGTATGGCTACATCGAGCTAACATCCGGCGGCACTCGCATCTGCGACAAAACCCAGCTCATCGAACGTCTAAAAGAAAAAGGCCTAAACCCTGACTCATTCAAGATGCACCTCCAAGCCTTCGACTACGGCATGCCACCACACGCAGGATGGGCCATTGGTCTAGAACGCCTAACCATGATTCTAACAGGCATAAAAAACATCCGCGAAGTCACCCTCTACCCCCGCGACCGCGTAAGACTAACACCCTAACTCTCTGCAAAGCCCCTTTAAAAAAGAAAATCAGAAGAAAAATTTTCTTCTGCACTATACACGGCGATTCTTTGACCGCAAAAACAACTCTGTTATGTATTGATCAACGGGTTTCTCGCTATTTTTAGCAATACGCTTCACAGCATCATTAACCCCTGTGGAGTACTGCACTGCCTTTTTGGGCTTATCCACAATAACCCCTGGCATACCAAGATTTTGGGCGGCTCTGCGCAAAACCAGTTTGCGCAAGGTATCTGCTTTTGGCTCGAGTTTACATTCAAGCGGCAATCCTAAAGCAAACTCAGCTATAGCATATGAAGCAAAGGGGCACCTCAACTCTACATCATAGAATCCCATGAGCTTTCGATCCCGCTCAAGATTGTTCTCATGCATACTGATAACATCTTGATACATGGTTTTGCGAGTACTTTCGGTGCCGTTTTTGCAGGCTTGATTGACATAGCGCTGATAGCCGCCAAATAATTCATCTGCTCCCTGTCCTGCTAGCACCGCTTTAAACTTGGACTGTACTGCCTGCTCTGCTAGCCAGTAAAAAGGCACTCCGATAGCTGCTTTTATAGGATCAGGCTCCTCAATAAGCGTCACCACACTGGGCAGGGCCGATTCAACATCTGTATCTTTGAAGAGCTCTATTTGCATAGGCAAATCCAGTGCCTGAGAAGCCTCAATGGCCTCCTCAGTTTCAGGCTGATTTTCTAAACTAACATGAAGTAAACTAACTCGTTTACCCTCTTTGGCCGCTAAATAGGCCAAAAGACTACTATCCAACCCCCCCGAGAACGCAACCGCTACCTCTTCTAAATCCTCAACTCGACGCCGAACCGACTCCACTAAAAGCGTTTGGAGGGTTTGAGTAGCCTCTTCAAGTGTTATCTGCTTGGGTTGAGCATAACTTGGGGTTTTAATTGGTTTAAATCTAAACCCAGCTTTATCTGCAAACCCAAGTGTCCCTGGCGCAAAAGACTTGACTTCTTCAATACCTAACTTCCAAAGCGCCGCTCGATTGGTTGCATAGGCAACAAGGTCTCGATTTTCACCAAAATAAAGCGGCTGCATACCCATGGCATCTCTGCCGGCCATTATTGTGCCGTCTTTTAGCATCCAAAATGCATAATCCCCCTCTGCTTCCCCAAGTAGCGTCTGCAAAGAAGCCTCACCCTGCTGAGAATTCTGCCCAATTTGTGTAAGATAGGTTGCCTTGGGTATTGGAGCATAGATTCGCCCCTCAAACAATACTGTTGCATCTCCTAACGATAGAAAATCATACCCTGCCGCTGTTTTGGATTGTGTGGTAGCAAACCCTGTCGCCACAGAGGTTTCGCTGCTCTGTTTACTGAGCAGTGCAAGATTTTTGTCAAAATTACCCTTCTTTGAGGTCATAAGCCCAAAATTCAACGGTTGCCCCACATCAACACTTTTAAGAACATCTAACACCGGTTCGATAACACTCTTGCCTTCCTTACTCAAAACCGCAACAGTAACCTTCACATCAACAGCTCCAATACCAGTGCTAATGCACGCTAAAACATTAACCTTGAGCAACAACTATCACAAGACAAATCACAATTAAACTAAAACACATATGTAATTAGCACTAAAGCTGGTCAAGAAAGTTGCCAAGTTGGTACTAAATATCTGAAACACGTGAACTGTACCATTTTTGGTTCTGATGGATTTTGTTTTAGGTTATTTTCGATAACTGGAGCATTATATGTTAACTACCCTTTTTATTTTATACATTGAGGTATTCCTTTTTCATGTGTTCTTCCATATTTTGATACAATATTGTGTTTTAAACCTCAATCATTTAACAAAAGAAATTTTTATAAGATAAGTGCTGATATAATGCAACTGTGCAGGTATCGCTTTCTAGATTGGAGGAAAAGAAAGATGAATAAAAAATCCAAAAAATATCTCACAGCACTTCTTCTTAGTGTCCTTATGTGTTCTGTGGGTTGCTCGATTATGTTGCAAAGCACCGCTGCTGAAGAATTGACACCTGCTCAAAAAGGCCTAAATATGTTACGAGACGTACTCTGCCTTGACTTAGGAAAATACACCATTACAACCTCAACAGAAACTATGACTATCCCCCTCACAGTTCCGGCTAACGCTTGGACTTCCGATACTGTAACCTACAGCCTCACCTCTGCTGAGACCCAACTAAAAATACAGTGCTTCTTTGGAAACGGCTATTTCATTTCCCTAGAAGTGCTTGAAAATCAAGGTGCATCGGAACTAAAGCTAATCGATAACGACACAGCAAACATCCAACTGCTCCTTGAGGCTTATCAGAAATACTTTGTGGCTACTTACAAATACCAAGCAAGACCCATCCTTGGAGAACTAAGCCCCTGCCTAGACGGTATAGACATAACCAATGACTATACCAAAACGGTTGGCAATAGGCAATTTGACGTATTAGTATATGATAACAACCGAACCGAATTTAGGTGGAGTTATACCGTAAATCCGTTTTTAGGTGACCCCCAATTTAGTGACCCCGCTTATGAACGGGAAAGTTTTGTAGTGTTAAAGTTCACTGATGGCTTTTTAACTGAATTTCGTGACATCTACCCGATTCCGGGGCCTGTCCCTAGCCCAAGTCCCAGCCCACCACCAAGCCCTAGTCCAACTAGTTCTATCTCAGAAACTGATGTTAAGTCGAATATGACTCAGCCCCAACCTAGTACGATAAGTAGCGCTGATGTAGATAGTCCGGGTGCAGATTCACCTTTTAGTATTGATATTGGGGCATCTTTAGAGGTTGTAGTTTTGGCGGTTCTAATAACAGCTGTTATTTTGGTTGGTGTTTCATTTTTTATCTTGAAAAGAAATAAAGTTCCCATTAAAGAACCCTAAATTACCCTGCCGCGTTTTTTACTCTATAGGGCAATGCGCTTATGTACAATCATAAAACCTGCCAAAACAAATGCATTATTTTGTATGTGCTAAACTCTGCTAATAGATGCTGATAGCGGTGGTGTATGTTGTTTGGTGGGGGCTAGGCGTTAATTTCTAATAATAGTTGATTAATGCCTGAATTTGATACTTTACTGGTGATTAATGTGGTGAAGAGTAAACTTCATATGGTGTGAAAACAATGAATTGAATATTGTTGAATTTGAGTGTGAGAAAATGAAATGCTCAAAGAGTGTAATTATGCTGATTGTGGTTGGTGTGGTAGTTTGTCTGATTTTAGTCGGCACTTATAGTGCCGTTACCAGTTTTAGCACTCAAGATACCCCAATAGATCGCACTCCTAAGGGACCACAAATTCAAATTCTCTCACCCCGAAATAACACCACCTACCAAACACGAAATGTTATGTTCAATATTACAGCAAACAACGCCACAGCAAAAATTACCTACTTCTTAGACCGAGAAGAAAGCAATATGTACATTGAAATGTATCCTCACAACAAGGGGGTTAACATGGATGGATTTCCTGTTACAGATGGAGACTTTAACATCACCTACATCGAACCTGGTGAATTCTCCCGAGATTTAATTCATGGGGTTCATACTTTGACTGTTTATGCTTTTGATGAGGCGGGTAACGTTGGGGATTGCCAAATCATCACCTTTATGATAGATCTGCCCGTTCCACCAGTAGTATCGATGACGCGGCAAGAACTTCAGGCGACTATTGACTACTTTGAGTCTGAGGGGTTAATAGTTGTGCCGCCTGATCCTAAATCTGCATACATAGGAAAGCGCGATATTGCATGGTTTGAGAGTAAAGAAGAGTTTGTTACTTCTTTGAAGGAAAATGGAGTGACAGCAATTATTAAATTTGACACTTCTCCGGATATTTCATTTTGTGGCTTTGCAGGACCAGGGCCTTTGCTATTTATGTATAGTTTTAGAGTCATAATTATCTGATTTTATTTCTTTCCACCCTATCTTCAAACAACGCCACAAAACCCCAATAACACAAAATAAAAACGCGTATTATATAGATGGCCAGAAATTTTGTGACAAGAAACCGAGTTGCTTAGAAGTCAAAGAGTCCTTTTTGCCGAGTTTCCTGGGGGGCCTTAGTTGCGGCTGTGAGGTCTTCTTCCCATTCGTCTTTTTTATCATAGCCGCCGACTTGTTCTTTGATTTTTTTAGCTAAACGCGGACCCACTGATGGCAACGCTGTGAGTTCTTCAATGGAGGCACGTTTGAGGTCCTCCACGGTTTGGAAACCTGCATTAAAGATTATGCGTCCACGAACTCTACCCACACCCTCCAAGGTAACAATAGGCATCAATTCGCGTTTTATACCCATAGACACCCGCTCAACTAGTTCATTACTCAGATCAGTTACCTCTTTGTTTTTATTTGCAATCACCGGAGCGAGTCTCTCAACGGCATGGAGCAACCACTTTGCACTCTCAATAGTGCGATAGAGATCCCCCGGCTGAACATTAAAGCGCTCCAAGAGTCTATCCTCGGATGTCTCCTCTATCCAAGCATTGAGCACCATCGCCATTTTAACCTCTCCTAAAAAGTCCGCATAACCGATGTAGTCTCGTTGGCTGGGTGTTTCCACTAACAACTCTTGTTGATGCTCCTCAAGGGTGTCAGTAAGTTTTTCCATTTCCCGCTGATAGGGTCTCATAATTGGTCCCATATCGGGGGTATGCGCAATGAGCTGAAGCAGACTAAACTCAGTGAGTACTGGCGGCTTGGTTTGTAGTGCATCTCGGATGATTATGCCGCTTAGTGGATCGATGTAGAGTTCACTTATCCGCTTACCCAACTTGGTCGCAACAATATCATCACCCATTACGCATATCATTTCTTCATCATGTAGGAACCGAAGAATTTTGGCGATGACATTTTGGATCGCTTTGACGTCGTATTGGTAGGCGTAGAAGGTTTTGCGGAAAAACTCATAGATTCCCTCCTCAGTATGAGCGTAATCGCTGGCAATGGTTGAGAGAACATGGGTGCGCAGGATTTTCTCAACTGCAAGACGTGACCAAATCCGTTCCGGCTTGGCTAGGACATAGTTTTCCATAACAAAATCTGATTCATCGGCGGTTTTAGCCACAATAACTGATTCGCCAAATTTGTCGTATTTTGGTCTGCCTGCGCGGCCGGCCATTTGTTTGTAATCTAGGACCGGTATGGGATAGTTACCCAAACCTGCTTCGAAGCGGCGGTAGTCTTGGATGATAACTGTTCGTGCGGGCAGATTGACTCCCCAAGCCAGAGTTGGGGTTGCGGTTAAGACTTTTATTTTTCGGTCTTTAAATCCCTGCTCGATGATGGTTCGCTGGGCCCCGGGTAGGCCTGCGTGGTGGTAGGCCACTCCGTTGCGTACTAGGTCTGCGAGTTCTTCGCCTATTTGGGTGCGTTCGCCTGATTCTAAAATTTTATGGGCTTCTTTTTCAAGGACGCTTTTGGTTTGTTCTTCGAGGCTTTTTTTGACTATTTTTGAGCCAGTTTTGGGTATGAGAATTTTATCCATGTGGCTGGCAACTTGTTTGGCCGACGAAACCGCATTTTTACGTGTTGAGGCAAAAATTAAGGCTTGACCGCCATTGCGCAGGGTGTTTAGAACCATGTTGATGACTGTGAAGCGGGTTTCCTGTTCGATTTTTCGGTTCTCTCCATCTTTGTATTGGATTTCGTCTTGGAGAATCACGCCTTCTTTTAGATTGATAGGTCGCCAGCTGGTGACTATGTATTTGGCGTTGAGCCAGCCTGCAATTTCATCCACATTGTTTACGGTTGCTGATAATGCCAGAATTTGAATATTGGCGTTGTACTGCATTAGCCGGGCCAGTACAATCTCTAAGGTGGGTCCTCGTCCGGCTTCATTTAGCAGATGTATCTCATCAACAATAACTGCCGAGATGCTATCCATCCATTCCGCTCGATGTCTAAGCAGTGAGTCGGCTTTCTCGTTGGTGGTAACGATGACATCATATTTGGCCAACCAATTATCAGCCGTATCAAAATCACCTGTGCTGATTCCAACTGAGACCTTGGTGCCGTTGGGTTTTTGGATAGACGTGTATTTTTTGAATTCCTCAAATTTTTCACTAGCAAGTGCTCGAAGCGGACAGAGATAGATGGCTTTACCTCCCCCCTCTAAGATATGCTTAAGCGCACATAGCTCTGCAATAAGGGTTTTACCTGAGGCCGTGGGACTGGCCAGCAAAATATTTTTTCCCTCAAGCACTCCCTCACGTATACAATCTGCCTGAGGCGGAAACAATTCACAAATACCCTGCGCTTGGAGGACCTCTCTAACGCTTTGGGGCACATTTAACTCTGAAATCTTCAAGGCTCACAACACACAGGTCTCTACTGGACTATATGCACTTATTAGCGTTTAGGGCTTTTATCCCAAAAACCACTCATACCACAGATATTCCGTTAGGGTTTAGCGGTGGGGGTTGAGTTGTTTGATTGGATAATTGCCGGAGCAAATTTGGGGGTTTTAATGGTATATTTTATACAGTAGTAGAATAACACATAGGTTGTAGGGATACCTATTATGATGCCTCGTATGGCCGCTTTTAGTCCCATTTTTATTCCCTTCGATGCTATCTGCATTAGAGCTAAAACCAAGAAATACCCAGGGAAAATAAGGCTTAGGTAAATATTTTGGATTAGTAGGCCGCAAACGCTTAGGACTAAAGCGGGCAGATATCCCAGGTAGGTTAGGTAGCGTTTGTTTTTTCGGAAAAACGTTGTAACTGATTTACTTGCTGAAGAAATACCTGATTCGGTGATGATGCCCTCCGCTTGGAGTTTGCCTTTTTTTCTCATACCCCGCAGGGCCTCTTTTAGCGACATATCTAAACCATAGATGTTGCTGTACTTCTGAGTTTTACAGTTAATATCTAAACCCACTGAACGATCGGTGCTGATTATTTTAAATCCTCTCTGTCTTGCTCTTAGCGAAAAATCGCGATCTTCACCAAACGTCAAGTCGGAATCAAAGTGCAACTTATTGGTAACTTTTTTAGAGATAAGTATATTGCTTTGACCGCATTATAAATAAGTGTTGATTGTATATGTTAACACGTGCTTAGTTATGAATAAAAAGTACAGTGTTAACTTGACCAAAGATGAGCGTTGGATAATTTTTGAGACAAT
>NZ_WRFL01000009.1:0-52461 GCF_009778815.1 Candidatus Bathycorpusculum sp. | reverse complement strand
TTTTAGGGGTGCAGATCATAGTCGGAGTGGTGTTGTGGTGTTGGATTTGAAGGGTCGGCTTGAGGGTGCTGGTGTTGTTGAGTCTGGTCAGGGTCGGCTTGTTAAAGACAACGAAGACCTCATAGCAATCATTGATTCTTTAATTGTGTGTAAAAATGCTAAGGGTACTTTCTATCAAGAACTCGCTGATATGGCTAAACTCTACAGTGCAGTCACAGGTTTTGAAGTCACTTCCAAAGATCTAAACATTGCCGCAGAACGAATTATCACCCTTGCTAAACTCATCAACCTCCGTGAAGGTCTCACCCGTGACGATGACACTCTGCCTTGGAAAGTTATGAATCAGCCCATCACAGATGATGGGCCCTCAAAAGGTGCCATAGTAACTCAGGATGAGCTTGATTTGCTCATAGATGATTACTATCAAGCTCGCGGCTGGACTGTTGAGGGTATCCCACCGAAAACTAAACTCCAAGAATTAGGCCTGCAAGAATTCAAAACAATAACTCAGGACAAAGAGGCATAAATATGGTTAGAAAACGAAAATTTGTCTCTGCTGACCCCGAAAAATGTGTTGGTTGTCAAATCTGTGAGTACGCCTGCTCGTACAACAAAGAAAAAGCCTTCAACCCACTCAAATCACGTATCCGTCTAGTCCGGGTTAACCAGCTTGCTAACATGGCTGTTACCTGTCGTCTTTGCGAAGATCCCGCATGCGTAGCCGCTTGCCCCCGAAATGCACTTAGCCAAACTGACGATGTCGGAAACATTGTTCTTGACAAAGAAAAATGCAACGGTTGCGGTTGGTGTATTGAAGCCTGCGACTATGGTGCTATGATGCTCCATCCCGAAACCAAAGTCGTCTACGTATGTGACTTATGTAGAGACAAACCCGAAGGCCCTCAATGTGTCAAATGGTGTCCCGAAGAAGCTCTCACAGTAGTTACAAGTGATGTACTGGCACAGAAAGCAAGGATAAGCGCAATCAAAAAACTCTTCCAAGAAAAAGAGGAAAAACGATAGCTTTCTAAATTTCACCACTTTTTAGTTCCTACATTTCCTCTGTATGTTCTTCCATACAGTGTGTTTCATAGTCTTCTCGGGTATCGTATTCTTGGTTGTCTGCACGGCATCTGTATTTACCATGAGTCGTCATTTCAGGTGTAGGAACATTCTTTTTTTGCTCCAAAAATTCACCTCCAAAACCAAACAAACAATTCACTAGCTCCCTACACCACATAAATCTATGTGACTTCAACAAACCAACTATAAACAACAAAGCAACCGCTAAAAATCTGTCAAATCCAAATAATTCATTCCACAACAAATTCCACTGGTGTATATCTATATCAAAAATAGGGTTGGTGACAACAGCTAATGTTTAATCACATGTCATGTCATCAGCAGATGCATATTATCTGTTGCTCTTTAGAGATTTGTTTAGATAATTTTTTCCAAATCGGTGACGAAGCGTTCAAACACTTTCAGTCCGCCTTTCCAGAAATCCGGTGCCGACAAATCCAATCCAACGATTTTGCCGAGTTCTTGGGGTGATTTACTGTTGCCTGCTGAGAGTAGTCCCACCAGTTTGGGCACAAATTTTGTGTTCTCCTCTAGATAGCGTTCATAGAGTGAGTAAACAAACATTTGTGCATATACATAGGGGTAGTTGTAGAAACGATAGTTTGCCATATAGTAGTGGGGTTTCATTGTCCACTCGGCCTCCATCTCTGGTAACCACTCTATGGCATCGCCAAAGATGCGGTTTCGTGCCTGGATCCAATGCCTGCATATGGTGGGATAATCCAAAAAGTCCTCTTTTTCGATGGATTGATAGAGTGCCTGCTCAAACCACACCCGGGCCGTAACTTGGAATGCAGTCATACCCGCCTCGTCTAAAACCATACAAAGCAACGCCTTTTGCTCTGACTCTGTTTTTGCATTTTTGAGCATTAAATCTGTGAGTAAAAGTTCACCAAAAATCGAGGCTGTTTCAGCAACAGTCGAGGGGACATTGGTGTTTAGGCGGGTTTGGTTTCTGGCCATGTACCAGTCATGGGTGGCGTGGCCCAATTCATGTGCCAATGTAAAGACATCACTAAGTGTGCCATTGAAACTCTGCAAGATATAGGCCGATTTAGCATTGTAGTCACTTGCACAGAAGGCTCCATTGCGTTTACCAAACCGCGGCGAAGCGTCGATGCGTCGGTTTTGAAACATTTCTTTTACCGCTTCAGCATATTTGGGATCAAAGCGGTTATAGGCATCTGTAATTATGCTTTGAGCCTCGGTGTAGCTAAATTTTTGCTCGGGTATGTTAGATAAGGGGGCTGTTATATCATAGTTAGCCAGCACAGGCAACCCCATAAGCTTCGCCTTCAATTTGAGGTAACGACGATAGACTGCGGAGCCTTCCTCAACGGTTCTAAGCAGATTGTCAATTATACTCTGCTGGGTATTGTTGCTTATCAAGCTGGATTCCATAGGTGAGCTATACTTTCGCCGTTTAGAAATTGCTACCCAATCATTGCATATGCTTCGAAGCGCAGTGCTAAAAATCTCGCCATCTCTACCCAAAAGTCCATAAATTGCCTGGTTTGCGGATTGACGTGTTGCACGATCGGGATGAGCAAACAATCCATTAGCTTCCCCATAACTAAGGGTCTTTTTCTCCCCCAAAACTGACACTTCAAAGAGACGAGTGTTTAGCCATTTACTCTGCAACTCCTCCCAAGCATTAACCCCAAACTGATCCTTCTCAATAACTATTTGTTCCTCCACTTCACTTAGTTGATGCTCAACCAATTGCAACACCCGCTCCAACATGTGCCTATAGTTGACCAAAGCCGGGTTCTCTATGAGTTGTGGGTTAGCCTTCACCAGCTTACCCAGTTCTAGTGAATAAAATGCCAATTGTTTGGCCAGCTTGGCATCAAATTTGCTCACCCGATCATTGAGCGCCTGTGTCTCTGCTTGTGTCATATCGGCGGCAAACGCCAAACTCGCAAATAATGAAACATTACTAAATTTCACCTCAAATGCCTCCACCTCTTTGATACACTCAAGTAACCCCTCAGCAGATAATCCGGCCATTTTACTGCGATATTTCCCCTCAAAGCTGTCTGCCCACATAGCCGCCTCAGTGATGGATTGATTGAGTTTAGGATCAGTCACGCCCAAAAAAAGCCCTGATAAATCCCATGTAATTTGTTGTGATACCAAAGTATATGCCTCAAGATAGTTGTGGTGACTTGGTTATTTTGTGTTATGTTCCCCTTCACCCCTTTCACATTTCACCCTTATTCTATCCTAACTCTGCGTTTGATACTCTATTATATTGCCACTTAATTTTAAAGACTACAGAAAATAGGGAACCAAAAGCGAATCCGGGTTTAGCCGGAAGCGTTGGTTTCTTTTAGCACATCAGGGTCTGTTCTAGGGCTTCAAGTCTCATTTTGTAGCCATTTTTGATGGTTACAAAGTTCGATCCACAGACTGGGCATGGGACTAGCTCGAATTCTCCAACAGTATCGAATTCAAAGTTTGCACTGCATTGGGGGCAGGTGAACTGAACTGATGTGGCGATTGTTGTTTTCATAGTTTCTCATCCATTTAATTTTTGGGTTGTATGCAATTAAGCGTTTGACTGTAGTTGACGACAACTATATAGAAACAGCTTACTTGTATCATCACATATACTGTATGCTGGTGTATTAACCTTATTGTGCAACACCTCGCTACAACAAAAATCACAAAGGTCTACGGATAAAAACTGCTGTTCTGGTTCCTCTTTGACCATTTTTGAACATAAACTTAAAAACATTCATTCATCACCATGAAAAGAAGAACGCAGATGAAAATTGGAAACATCAACATCGATAGTCAATTCATTCTCGCACCTATGGCAGCCGTTAACTGCACTGCCTTTAGAATGCTGTGCAAAGAAAACAAAGTAGGTCTAGTTTATACTCAAATGTTTGACGCTGAACTCATCAAAAACAAAACCAAACGCGAAATCAAAGATCTCCTCAACATAACCGAACCAGAACGACCTGTAAGCGTCCAATTAATAGGCAACAACGAAACCTCCCTAATCAAGAGCATAAAACAAGTCGAAGAATTCGCAGACATCATCGACTTCAACGTCGGTTGTAGCGAAAAAGAAATCCTCCAACAAGGCTACGGCGCATTCTTGCTCTCAAACCTACCCCTTTTAGAAAACCTTGTAAGAAAAATGGTCAACACAACAAAAAAACCTCTAACAGTAAAAATGCGCATAGGCATGGACTCCCAACACATAATCGCCGTAAAAGTCGCCACAATGCTACAAGACACCGGAGTCGCGGCAATATGTGTTCATGGCAGAACAGTACAACAAAAACTCGCCAAAAAAGTAAACTGGACCATAATGAAACAAACCAAAGAAAAACTCGCCATCCCCATGATGGCAAACGGCGACGTAACAAGCTACGCCGGAGGCGTTGATCTTTTAAACAAGACTGGATGTGATTTCGTAATGATCGGTAGAGGCGCAAGAGACCGCCCCTGGATATTTGACCCAGAAAAACAACAAATCAACAATGCTGGCATAAAAAACCAGATTCTGCGCTTCATAGAACTATACAATGACTACGAAAACCGCGAATCATCACAAGAAGTTAGAGAACATGTTTTCTGGATGCTAAAAGATTACACAACACAACAAAACACACGCACAGTTTTAAAACTAAGATACATCGATGACATAGAACACTTTGTCAGTTCACTAAAATAATCATCCACTACCCAAGATCACTAAAACTTCCTAATGCTTTAGTGAAAACCAACCTTGAGCTGCTTATACTTGCCATATTGACCAAGCTTGCCGTATCTTAATTCATCTTGCAATATGTCATAGTTATATCCTGCACTCTCACGATATAATCTGGTTCTAACATCACAAATCTTCGCAAAAGGCGAGTTATACCATATATCCAATGCTTCGATATGACAAGATTTTGTATGTTTTATTTTCGGCAGTTGCGTTCACAACATATCATCGATATGACATGTAGCCTCCGTCTTAAAATTTCAACTGGTTTTCCACCAAGGTCTGCAATGTAATCCCGCATTAATGATAGCGCCGATTGTTGAGTTGTAGAGCTGGTTTTAAATTTTTTTATGCGAAATGCTCTTACTGTTGCCATCTGCTTATAAATGTCGGGTAATTTCTTTTTAAGAAGAGGTGTAACGAATCAAAGATGCTGTCACTATTTGAGGCTATGTTTCTTTTTGCAGTATCTTTTGGGATTAATGTTATACCGTTTTTTGGCCCTTCAAACGTATTTATTGCCTCATTAGCTGCAATTAATGTAGATGTTAACAATTTTTATTCTGTTTTACTTATAGGTGTTCTTGTCTCGTTAGGTGCTACTGTGGCAAGAATTGTCCATTATAAAGTCATTCCGCTCATTAGCAATCGTTTTAGCGAAAAAAAACGGGCGGCTTTTGAGGCTAATGCTGCAAAAATAAATAAACGTGCTTTTTTGTTGCTCTGTTTTACTGCTGCGACACCGCTTCCAGAAGAACCAGTCATTATTTCACTTGCCTCAATGAAGTACAACATTGCCAAGTTTTCCATAGCATTCTTCTTAGGTAAATTAGCCCTTACTACCATAAGTGCATTTGCAGGAAACACCATCGGCAACACAGCTACAACATGGCTGAGTAACATGTTTCCAGCTTGGCTTTCTCCAGAAATTCTACTAACTATAATGTCAACATTTACAGCCATCATCATTACGATAATTTTGCTTAAATTTGATTTAAACAAGCTCATAAAACGCTTCAAAAAACAAAATAAAGTTCAATAAAATCTTCACAATTCGTGCGACACTGTTCCATGAATTGAGTTGGTCACACAATCACCCTTTAATTAAACTTGATGTGATAATTACCGTCGTGAATTTTATGCTCAAGAATGTGTAGAGGCCGCATGGAGTGTTCAACAGTTGGAACTATAAAAAAATAAATGACGTCTATTTGTTCTTTTCTTCCAAAAATAGGTTGAAATACGTTCAATTAAAGTGGTGTGAAGTGCTATGGGATAGCTTGACGGGGTCGTTTACAGGGTCGAACGCATTTTTATGTAATTTTTAGTTCTTAAATTAGATGCGAAAGAGTTTGTTGCTTAGAGAGGTTGTTGAGAGCGCACTTGGGGTGTGATACTTTGTTCCTTTTCTAAGCTGTTGATGGAAAACATGCTGAACTATCTTTAGGGGTAACTCAGTAGGGTGTGTGCCTTGTTGTATATCATTATGTGTTTGATAGTTATATCTCCAAAATTTGCTTGCTATGTACATCTTTAAGTAGTTTGCCAAATAATGCTAAAAGGTGAATAAAAATGGTTAATTACTTGGCCGATTTTCTTAGAAAATTGCGACCCTATCAAGGGGGGTTGATTAGGGTTAAGGCTATAAAAAGTATTGAACCAAAGGCTAAAGAATATTTGAACAAATTATCCAACAAGGTTTGATAGAGCGGGTTGTATGGGGTTGGTATTGGGTTCCAACTGAACTCATCGACATTTGGGACTTTTTGGAAAAAGATCAAAACTTTAAGGTTATCTCAGCTCAGACCGCCGCTTCCTTTTGGAATAACGATTTTGTCCACAGAGACATCTATACCTTAAGAGTCGCGGATAGGTCCTATGGGCGTGCTTTGCAAGAATTTGCCAAAAAAAGAGGATGGCAGATTGAAATTGAATACTTAAAAGCTTCATCAAAAGTCAAATACCGTAAAGTTGGGAATTTGTTTGTGGAGACTCTTGAGGATAATGTGGTTGGGTGTTTGCAGAGGTGGGCTTTTGTGGATGCGTTTGCTACATTATATGAGCATAGAGGTGAAATTGATTGGGATAGGTTGTATCAAAATGCTTACTGGACGAGGGTCTCTAAAACAAACGTACGCGCTAGACAGGTTTTGGAGTATGGTTTTCATCAGTTTGAAGAGCTGGGGGGGGGTGTAAAGTTTCTGCATCGGGAAACACAAGTGCGTGATGATTTTGTGCGAAGAGAAATTGATGAAGCAATAGAGCGGGTTGTTGAGTTTGGTTAAGCATACTGAATTGATGAATTTACGGGAGGTAGAGATCAGCAGGATAGTTAGGTATTTGTCGGATCAGACGGGTGGATTTGCGGATCCGAAGTTGGTTTTGATTGGGGGTTATGCTCTAGGGCGTTTACTTCTTTTTCGAGGTATACACGAGATTGTGACTTTGTTCTTCAAAGAGCGGAAAGTTGGAATTTGGATAGACTTCAAAAGTTGTTGTCTACTGAGATGGGTACAGATACTTGTGAGAAGCGTGATGTTTATGGTTTTATGCGTTGCGTTAAGGTGCTTTGTGATGGTGCGAAAATTTCGATTGATTTCATGGAAGGTCAGGTACGGGGAAGGACCGATGCGCAAGCGTTCTTTGTTTCAGATGAGTTTTTGAGTAAAGCCCAAAAAGTGAAAATAGCTATTGCTAAAGAGGTATTTGAGATGTATGTTCCAGATTATACTGATTATTTCATTCTTAAATTGATGTCTGCGCGGCTCAGTGATGTGCGAGATATTACCACTTTAGTGTGGAAAAAGGGTATACCAGAAAATCTTAGAGCACAAGCGAAGAAAATGCTGGCTTATCCTGAAGTAATAGACAAAAATTTGCCATTAATTATCTCTGATGTTGCTGGTAAGCGGTTTTTGGATTCTTGGAAAGGAACTTTTGTCACAACAGAGTTTACTGAATCAATTAAAGAGATGGTTATTAGCGAGTTAAAGAAAATTTAGTTACCTCTCTTAACTGAATCGCCTCTTTACAGTATCTGCTTTGTATCTTCTTTTTCTTTTCTCTTCAAATATGTCTCATCAAAATAACACCCAACTATAATCACCACTTGACCTTGCAGTTCAACACTTTAAGCGACGGTGTAAACGAAAAAGTGAATCTGATTTGGAAATTTCAGAAAAACAAATGACGGCTATTTGTGATCTATTTTAAAAAATAAGGTTAAAACAACCTTAACTATAATTAGTGTAAAGTGCTACGGGCAGGATTTGAACCTGCGAACCCCTGCGGGAAAGGATGTCCCATCCGCGGAGGCCAGACCTGCCGGCCAAACGTTGATCTTGAGTCCTTCACCTTTGACCTGGCTTGGTTACCGTAGCCTGTTGCAGTACAAAATGTTTGATTCTGGTTTATTAACTATTTGCCGAAGCTTAGTGTTGTTTAGGAACAAGCTTATCTGTCTCTGAGAAGGTGGTCTTTCTGAGAGTAATTGTTGCTTTGGTTGGCGGTTTTTGTTCTATGCGGGGTTTTTGTGGGGTGCTATTTTGGTTGATTTAATGTGGGTGGTTTGTCGTTTGATGTTGTTTGTTGCGGTAATTGTTTTTGGGGCTTGTTTTTTTACCGCAAAGGTCAAAGCATTCTCTGTCAATATAGTTCTTATGTCCTTTCAGCACCGCATAATATTCGGTAACAGCCAACATATGTCTGAACTTGAGAGCGGTAGTGTTCAGCTGATGGTGACTTCACCGCCTTATCCTATGATAGCTATGTGGGATGACCAGTTTTGTAGTTCTGATCCAAAAATTGCTGAATATTGGCAGAAACTAAACTTTGATGGTAACGAGAAAACCGTTCGCCAAATCTATGATGCTATGCACCATAACTTGGCCAAAGTTTGGGCTGAAACTTTTCGAGTGCTTTGCAATGGTGGTATAGCGGCTATAAACATTGGTGATGCCACCCGTCGTATCAATGATAGGTTTCAACTTTTTCCTAATCACAGTCGTATCATAGAAGAATGCGAAAAAATTGGGTTTTCTACTCTTCCCTACATTTTGTGGAAAAAACCTACAACAAAGCCTGCCTATAAGGGTAAAGGTTCTTTTTTGGGGTCGGGTTTTTTGCCGCCTAATGCGTATGTTACCTTGGATTGTGAGTTTATTCTCTTGTTTCGTAAGGGTACTTTGCGTCATTTTAAAACCAAAGACCCTGCCCGATATGAGAGTAAATTTACAAAGGAGCAACGGGATGAGTGGTTTAGCCAAATTTGGTCTCTCAAAGGGGCTCGTCAAAATGTGAATGATTTGGAGCGGCGAACGGCTGCTTATCCAGCTGAGGTTGCAGAGCGGCTTATTCATATGTTTAGTATCAAGGACGATTTGGTGTTGGATCCGTTTCTGGGTTCGGGGACAACGACAAAGGTTGCAATAGAGAGTGGGCGCAGAAGCATCGGCTATGAGCTAGATCCCAAATTATTGCCAATCATACAGGCAAGGCTTGAGGAAACACAAATAGCTCTCCAAACCGATATTATGTCACAGATAAAAATCGTTACTCGGTATGGGGAATGTTGATGTCTGTGGTTGTTATCTATTCAAGTCATCGGGGTAATACTGAAAAAGTAGCTCAAGCAATAGCGGCTCACCTTAACTGTTCAGCTGTGAAATTGACTGAAAACTTTGATGTGCAATCTTTGTCTCTTGAGGGTTGTCGTTTGGTTTTCTTGGGCACTGGTATTAGAGGTGGTGAACCCTATGTTGAGTTGCAGAATTACATCAAAACTGCGGAGTTCAAAGCTGGGGTGCGGTTTGTACTTTTTATGACTTGGGCTGGCGGTGGTGCAAGCAACAGGTTGGCGTATGAGCGTGTGAAGCAGCAACTTGAGGCAAGGGGGCAGATGCTTGAGGGTGACTATTTTATTTGTCTGGGTAAAACCTTTGGGTTTACTCATAGAGACAGGCCAAATGCTGGTGATTTAGCCCAAGCTAAAATTTGGGCACAGCAAAAAATACAATCTGCCCCATAAGTGGGTTGGTGTTTTGGTTTTTCTTTGTTTTGGGTGTGTGAGTGTTTTGTGTTTTTGGGTTGTGTGGTGTGGAAAGTTTGGGAGCCCTTGCTTTCTGTTGTATATCTGATGACAACGTTTATATGCATGGTGTGTAGCATGTGTTTGTGCTCTTTGAAAAGTTTGGATTCCTTTTTCGACGCCGGACGACACCAGCATCGGAGGAAATGTAAGATGAAAAATACATCCCTGCCTAAAGTTCATAGTAATTATTATAATTTTACATTAAATTTATGGGAGAATTAAAAATTTGACAACTATACCGAAAATCCAGAAAGATGATGTTCACAACCTCCTTAAAACCTTCTTTGCCGAAAAAGGCCTAGTCCGCCAGCACCTTGACAGCTACAACGAATTCATCGATCACGGACTCCAAGAAGTCGTGGATGAAGTTGCTGAAATCCCAATCGAAGTGCCTGAAAACCCCTACAAAGTTAAACTCGGCCAAATCTGGGTAATCGACCCTCAGAGCCGCATCACTGGCCCATACGCAACCGAAGTAGACGGCACAAAACACGAAATCTACCCCATGGAAGGCCGCCTTAGAAACTTGGCATATTCCGCTCCCATCGCACTTGAGATGACCCCAGTCATTGATGGCCGCGAACAAGATACTGAGTTGGTCTATATCGGCAATATCCCAGTTATGCTCAAGAGCAAACTGTGCTTTTTAAGCCAGCTCAGCCGCGAAGAACTCATAGCCGCCGGAGAAGACCCAGATGACCCTGGAGGGTACTTTGTTGTTAACGGCTCTGAACGTGTTATTGTTGCCATGGAAGACTTGGCACCTAACCGTGTTATCGTTGATGTCGATGAGAAAGGAACCAGTCCTGTTTATCAAGCAAAAATCTTCTCAACAACTGTGGGTTTCCGTGCAAGAATCGAACTTAAGCTCAAGTCCGACGATGCAATCTATGTTACCATGCCGGGTGTCCCAACAGAAATCCCCTTTGTTGTCATTATGCGTGCTCTTAGCATGGAAAAAGACAAAGATATTGCCGAAGCCGTCAGTCTTGACAGCGATATTCAAACTCAGCTAGGCGCATCGTTTGAGAAAGCCATCGGTGTAGACACACCACAAGATGCTATATTATTCATCGGTAACCGTGTTGCACACGGACAAGTCGAAGAATATCGACTTCAAAAAGCTGAAACCGCTCTTGACAAAAACTTTTTACCCCACTTGGGTAGAAGCGACAAAAACCGAAAAGAAAAAGCCATATTCCTAGGCGAAATGGCATACCGTGTTATCCAACTCAAAACAGGCAGACGCACCCCCGATGACAAAGACCACTTCAAAAATAAACGTCTCCGTCTCGGTGGACCCCTTCTTGCCGACCTTTTCCGTGTCTCCTTCCGCAACCTCACACGCGACATCAAATACCAACTTGAACGCATAGGCGTTAAAGGTCCAATCATAACCGTCTCAGTTGCTGTACGTCCCGGTATTATCACTGAACGTTTCCAACATGCATTGGCAACAGGCAACTGGGGCCGAGGCAGAGTCGGTATCACACAGCTCCTTGACCGAACCAACTACATCTCAACCCTGAGCCACCTAAGAAGGCTTCAATCTCCGCTGAGCAGAAGCCAGCCTAACTTTGAAGCCCGTGACTTACACCCAACTCACTGGGGCCGATTATGTCCCAACGAGACCCCTGAGGGCTCAAATTGCGGTCTTGTAAAAAACCTTGCTCTATCTGCATCCATCGCGGTAGGCGTTAATCCTGACCGTATAAAGCAGTTACTCTTTGAAATGGGAACCGTTCCAGCATACGAAGCAACCAACGAGCTTCGCGTCGAAGGCGCCAAAGTTTTCGTGGATGGAAACATTATCGGCTACTGCAACAACCCACATGAAATGGTGCAGAGCTTCCGCCAGAAACGGCGCACTGGAGAAATCTCTACAGAAGTCAACGTAACCCACTTCTCCAAACCCCAAACCGAAACTGAAGAAGTCCACGCCAACTGTGACGAAGGCAGAGTCCGTCGTCCTCTTATCATCGTAGAAAACGGCCAGCCTAAACTACAAGCTAAGCACTTTGAAAAAATCAGTTTAGGCGAATGGACTTGGGAAGATATCATTAAAAACGGTCTAGTTGAATACCTCGATGCTGAAGAAGAAGAAAACGCCTTCATCGCACTAAGTTATGAGGAAATCGAACCTAAAAGTACTCACGCTGAAATAGCCACCTACACAATCCTTGGTATCTGTGCTTCAACTATTCCATACCCCGAACATAACCAGTCACCAAGAAACTCATACCAAGCAGCCATGGCTAAACAGGCATTGGGCGTTTATGGAACAAACTTCCACCATCGCGTCGATACCCGTAGCCACATTCTACACTATCCACAAGTTCCCCTTGTACAAACTGAAAACATGGATGTCATGGGCTACAAACAACGCCCCACAGGCCAGAACTGCATCGTTGCAGTACTGAGCTTTGAAGGCTACAACATGGAAGACGCCATCATATTCAACAAAGCCTCCATCGAACGCGGACTTGCACGCAGTACCTTCTACCGTATCTACGAAGCAGAATGCCGTCAATATCTAGGCGGATTAAAAGACAAATTCACTGTTCCAGAAGCAGGCACCCGTGGCTATCGAGGCGAACAATACTACCGATTACTCGAACCCGATGGAATCATCAGCCTCGAATCACAAGTGGTCGGTGGAGACGTCTTAATCGGCAGAATCAGCCCACCCAGATTCCTCGAAGAATACAAAGAATTCGAAGTCAAAGGCCCAAGCATGCGCGATACCTCTGTGGACATGCGTCCATCAGAAACCGGTATAGTCGATGGAATATTTATCACTGAAAGCGGCGAAGGTAGCCAACTTGTCAAAGTTCGTGTCCGCGACCAACGTGTCCCTGAACTCGGAGACAAATTCGCCTCACGCCATGGCCAGAAAGGTGTCATCGGTTTAATCGTTCCCCAAGAAGACCTGCCATTTAGCGAAGAAGGCATGGTTCCAGACCTCATCATCAACCCACATGCTATCCCCAGTCGTATGACCCTTGGACAATTCATCGAGTCTCTCTCAGGCAAAGCCGCAGCCGCCCGAGGCAAACCCGGAGACGGCACACCATTTAGCAACGAAGGCCCCGACGAAGTACGTAAAAACCTAGTCAAACTAGGCTTCAGCCACACCGGTAGCGAAGTCTTCTACAACGGTACCAGCGGCGAAAAATTCGTTGCAGATGTATTCATTGGTGTTGTCTACTACCAAAAACTCCACCACATGGTCGCTGACAAAATCCACGCCCGCGCTCGCGGACAAGTCCAGATGCTTACCCGCCAGCCAACTGAAGGCCGCGCTCGGGGTGGTGGTTTACGTTTCGGAGAAATGGAACGAGACTGCCTCATCGGCCACGGTGCAGCAATGTTGCTACGTGACAGGTTGCTAGAAGAATCCGACAAATATACCCTCTATATTTGTGAAAACTGCGGGCAAATCGCCTACTTCGATATGAAGCAAAGACGCTATGTCTGCAAAATCTGCGACGAAAAAGCCAAGATTGCCCCAGTAATCGTATCATACGCTTTCAAGCTACTCTTGCAGGAGCTTCAAAGTCTATGTATCACCCCCAAACTCAGACTAAAGGAGAAGGCTTAACATGGCACAAACGGAAGAATTAATCCACAAAGTAGTAGATGAAATCTCATTCGGGCTAATCTCGCCCAAAGACCTCAGAAAACAATCTGTTGTCGAAATCCAAACCCCAGACACATACGACGAAGACGGTGCCCCCATCACTGCCGGCTTAATGGACGGTCGCCTCGGCACTCTTGAACCTCGCCAACGGTGCAAAACCTGCGGTAACACCGCCATCCGTTGCCCTGGTCACTTCGGTCACATCGAGCTTGCCGTTCCCATTGTACACATCGAATTCACCAAAATCATCTTTGACATGCTCAAATCTACCTGCCGCACCTGCGGGCGCATCCTTCTAAGCGAAGAGGCATCCAAAAAAGCCCGCCAACGTATCGAGCGATTCAACGAACTCTTAGGCAACATTCCCGATGAGGTCTACAAAGAAATCATGGCCGATATCAAAGTTAAACAATGCCCCTACTGTGCCGCAACACAATTCAAAATCACTTTTGAAAAACCAACAAAGTTTATTGAGCAAACTGAGTTAGGCTCTGAACCACTCACACCCAGCATGATCCGCGAAAGGCTTGAACGCATAAGTGATGAAGATCTTGAAATCTTGGGTTTTAACCCCAAAGTTGCTCGTCCTGAATGGATGGTTCTTCAAGTTCTCCCCGTTCCACCTGTGTATGTGCGTCCCTCAATCACCTTAGAATCTGGTATACGCAGTGAAGACGACTTAACCCACAAACTTGTCGACATCATCCGTATTAACCAACGATTGAAGGAAAACATGGAAGCCGGTGCTCCAACGCTTATCATTCAAGACCTAAGCGAGTTGCTTCAATATCACGTTACCACTTACTTTAACAACGAAGCCTCAGGTATTCCACCTGCACGTCACCGTAGTGGCAGAGCACTCAAAACCCTTAGCCAGCGTCTCAAAGGTAAAGAAGGTCGATTCCGAAGTAACCTCTCAGGTAAACGTGTCGACTTTTCAGCCCGTACCGTCATTTCCCCCGACCCCAACCTTGACATAAACGAAGTTGGTGTCCCAAGAGATGTCGCCATGAGACTTAGCGTTCCAGAAAAAGTTACTGCCTGGAACCTTGAAGAAATGAAAAAACTTGTCATTAACGGCCCCGAACAATATCCCGGCGCACTCTACATCATCCGTCCCGACGGCAAACGTATCCGTCTCGAATTCGTTGTGGACCGCACAAAAATCGCCGAAGCCGTTGAGTTAGGCTTTGTCGTAGAGCGGCATCTTAAAAACGGCGACATAGCCATCTTTAACCGCCAGCCCTCCCTTCACCGCATGTCTATTATGGCTCACTATGCACGTGTCCTACCCTACAAGACTTTCAGAATGCACCTCTGTGTCTGCCCACCATACAACGCAGACTTTGACGGCGACGAAATGAACCTCCACGTTCCCCAGAGTGAAGAAGCCCGAACCGAATCACTTCTACTAATGCAAGTACAGGATCAGATTCTTTCCCCCAGATTCGGCGGACCCATCATCGGCGCCATCAGAGACTTTGTCACAAGCGCCTATTACTTTACCAAAAAAGGCAACTATCTAACCCGTGGACAAGTCGACCGTCTCTTAACCTCCACCAACTACCAAGGTGCCATACCTGAACCCGAAATCACCGAACCCCAACCCTTATGGTCAGGCAAACAACTCTTCAGTTTGTTTCTGCCAAAATCACTCAACTATGTGCTCAAAGCCAACATCTGCCAAGGATGCACAAAATGTGACGAGGCTGACTGTAAACACGATGCATATGTCGTTGTTAAAAACGGCCAACTCGTCTCTGGTATTATCGACCGCAGAAGCATCGGTTCTGAACAATCTGAGAGTTTGCTCCACAGAATAATTAAAGACTACGGTACACAAGCCGGACGTGAATTTCTAAATAACATCACCCACATGCTTAAACTCTTCATATCCTTGCGAGGCTTCAGCTACACCTATGAGCAACTCGTTCTCTCTCCGCGCGCAAGAAGCCGTATGGCAAAAACTATGGAACGTACCCAGAAAAAAATCGATGAACACATCGCTAACTATCAAAGCGGCAATCTGCCCCGTCTTCCTGGCCAAACCCTCGAAGAATCCTTTGAAATTTATGTCATGCATGAGCTCTCAACCGCTCGAGACGAATCTGGTAAAATTGCAGACGATGACTTTACCCTAGAAAACGCAGGTATCGTCATGACCCGTAGTGGTGCAAGAGGTAGCAGTCTAAACATCGGCCAGATGGCGGCTTGTGTTGGCCAGCAATCAGTCCGTGGCAAACGTATCCTAAGGGGGTATGCCGGACGTGCACTGCCACACTTTACACCCAACGATCCTCGTCCAAAAGCAAGAGGCTTTGTCTACAACAGTTACCAAACAGGTCTTGACGCAATCGAGTTCTTCTTCCACGCCATGGGTGGCCGAGAAGGTCTAGTCGACACAGCCGTGCGTACACAACAAAGCGGCTATATGCAGCGCAGACTTATCAACGCCTTAGAGCACATCAGGTTGGAATACGACAGCACTGTTCGTGACAGCGCGGGTGATATCATCCAGTTCCGCTATGGCGAAGACGGTGTGGACCCAGCTAAGAGTGACCACGGTAAAGCTGTCAACGTTAGCCGTTTAATCGAGCAGGTAAAACTCGGTGAAGAAAAAGGCGAGACTGCTTCAGCTGATTTCATCAAAAAGCAACTAAAAAGCGTTGAAGACCAGATTACCCCAATACTGCTAAGTCAGCTTAAACAAAACTTTGCCAAGAACAAACTCACTGCTAAGGGCGTGGAGAAAGCTGTAAGCGTTACTGCACAGCAGTATAAGCGTGCTTTGATGGAGCCTGGTGAAGCTGTTGGTATTGTTGCAGCACAATCAATCGGTGAACCCGGTACACAGATGACCCTTAGAACCTTCCACTATGCCGGTGTCAAAGAACAAAACGTCACCTTGGGTCTGCCGCGTCTTATTGAAATCGTGGATGCACGTCGAATTCCCTCAACACCCATTATGACTATCTATCTCACAGGTGATCATGCGAAGAGCAAAGAAGCGGCTGTTGAAGTTGCACGCAACATCATCTACACCTCAGTAGAAAACTTGGCCTCTGCAATCTATGAAGACCCAGTTCGTGAAGAAATTATCATTGAACTCAACAAGCAAATGATGGATGACCGCAACATCAGCATGGATGAGCTCAAAGCGAAACTAGAACTTCAAAATGCTACTGTAACCATCACCGATACCACCGTTGAGATCAAGCCCAAAAAAGCTGAACAAATTAAACGTATGCTTACCAAAGTGCCTGACTTCCAAGTTAAAGGTGTCCCAGATATCAAACGTGTCCTAGTCACTGAAGAAAGCGGTGAGTGGGTTATTCGTACTGACGGCTCAAACCTTGGTAAAGTGCTCGAGGTTGAAGGTGTAGATACTTCTCGTACCTCCACTAACAACATTCATGAGATCGCCAAAACCTTAGGTGTAGAGGCATCAAGAAACGCATTGGTTAATGAAGCCAAAGGTGTTCTTGAGGATCAAGGTTTAGACGTTGATGTCCGGCACGTTATGCTTGTCGCAGACATGATGACCACTACTGGTGATGTACAACAAATCGGCAGACATGGTATCAGTGGTAAGAAAGCAAGTGTGCTCGCCCGCGCCGCATTTGAAATTACTGTTCCCAACATTGTTGAAGCCGCCGTTAAAGGTGAAAGTGATCCTTTAGCTGGTGTAACAGAAAACGTTATAGTTGGGCAGTCCATACCAATCGGCACTGGCTTAGTTGAGCTCTACATGTCAACTTTCGAATGTCAAAGTAAAGATGGAGGAAAAACAGAAGCATGATAGACATAGATAAAGCATTAGCGTCAGCAGTGAAAACCGGTAAGGTATCCTTTGGATCTAACACGGCATTGCAAAACGCCAAAACCGGCAAAGCAAAAATGATTGTTTTAGCCGCAAACTGTCCAAAAGACATAAAAGAACAGATCGAATACTATGGAGAAATCTCTAAAGTTCCCGTGATAACCTACAAAGGTGGCTCAATGGATCTCGCTGAAGTATGTAAGAAGCTCTTCATTATCTCTGCGCTAAGCATTCGTGAAACAGGGGACAGCGATATTCTCAAACTAATCGAACAATAAACTAAATTGGAGGAAAAAAAATCACAACTGGCATAAAAATCACCTGCGACGAAATGCGATACATTGCTCTCTTTGAAAGCATCAGCGGCGCTAGTGTTAAAGACTGCATCATAGATGAAGAACAAGAACGCGCGATCTTTATTGTCAACCAAGGTCAAGTGGGCGTTGCCATCGGCAAAGGCGGACGCAACATCCACACCCTTGAACGCATGACCGGCAAAAAACACGAAATCATCGAATACAGTGAAGACCCCGTAACATTTATGAAAAACGCCTTAAAACCTGCAACAGTTCGCGAAATCCGCGTCAGTGAACGCACCGACGGCAAAAAGATGGCAGTTATCACAGTCAACCCTAAAGATAAGGGCGTCGCAATAGGTAAAAACGGCAAAAATGCTGAACGTCTACGCTTTTTAGCGAAACGGTACTTTGATATTCAGAACGTAAGCATCACCTAAGTCTAGACCGCAAACCCGGCTAGCTAGGTGACGAAACGTCGCTGAATAAATTCATAGTGATAAGCCTGTATGCACTTATAATTTTTAAATATTTGACGATAGCGGTTAACCGCCATTACTATCGTATCCTGAAATTATTTCGCCCGAAGATTTGTTTCTGATTTCATGTCATTCACCAGTTAAACATCTTTGCGGCTAGCCCTAACCAGACCTCAGGACGCATCATGCGGATAAAAGCTTGACTTGACGTCTCCGCAATCCCCAAATTAAACGCACCATAAGGCTTCTCCTCATTATACCACAAAAGCCTATCCTCCAAGTTTACAAACCGACCGCGATGCCTAATGTAGAGATCATAAAACTTCACAATCCTCCCATTAGTCTGCGGATGATTAACCCCACACAAAACATGCTCGATACCTCGCTCTTTAAGAAACTGCTCATACACATGCTCAGCAAAACCTCTCGCATCACGCTTATTAGCATAAAACTCTGACCCATGATCCGTAACCACCGCCAAAATAGGGTGATAGGGCCCACATACACTACACGCCTGCACCAAAACGCTAAGCACATTTAGAGTGGTCTTATGATCAAACTCACCTGCCGCCAAAACTTTTCTAGAAGCATCATCTAGCACAGCACAAAGATACCGCCCATCTTTGCAATAATGATAATCCGTATGCACCAAAGACAGCGAATGAGTTCGCTCATAGTGTATCCAAGGTTTTCTTCGCCTCTGCTTTGATACTTCGTGATCAGCGTAACCAATTCTAGCAAAACCTGATGAATTATATTATGAGAAATATGTACACCATGCTTTGTGATTAGCTTTTTCTCTAAATAAAGTGCGCCGCAGTGTGTTTTTTCATACTGTTCTTTGATTAGACTTTTCCATTGTTGAGGTACTTCTTTTTTAGGTCTTCCAACATTTAATCCGATGGAGGGTATTTTTCCTGTTATTTGGTATTCTTTGTATATCTGTTGAAATCTTCTCTGAGAAACACCCAGATATTTAGCAGTCCAATTACTTGTCAGCTCACCGGCTTTAAAGTGAACTAAACACCACTTAAGCTTACGTTGACTTGCTAACTTTACCATACAACTTACATAAGTGAAACTAGCGAAATAATTTCAGGATACGATAGTTAACCGCCATTACTGATATTTGCTGTCCAACATACTGTACTGAATTGGCGGTGCCTATTTTGAGATTTTACTGTTGTCTGCTGTTAAATATGCTGCTGTTCTAGTGTGTTCAAAATGTTTCCAACGTATCTGATAAATGGGTTTAAGCCCGTTCAAAGCGGGTTTGTTTTTTGGATGATTAGATCGGTCGGGTTTCGTAGACTACTACACAATCTGCTTTAATCTGCATAGCTAAATCGTGGCCTTCAACGATTTTCCTCAGTCCGCCTAAACATTCTTTGGATACGTTTCCCTTTATGTTAATGTGATACCCTTGATATGCTGGGTACATTGCTTTTTGAGGAATCAATGTGATAGTGTTTCCATCTAATCCCGGACATCTGTCCACTATCTCTCTAAGTAAAATGGCAATTTCAGCGAACTTCATGAAGCCTACTTCCCCATTGTAGAAGAATAAAAGCTTTTAGCTTAAAAATCCTACTTATTTACAGAAAAATCCCTCAACACACAAACAAAAGCGCGTTGTGAGTTGCTGATTAAGCGGCAGACTAAACAGCCTATCTGTTAATTGTTTCTTAACATAGGTGATTTAAACGATTCACGTTTCTTTTACGGATTGTTATTTTTGCATGTAGATATCAAATTGTTTTAATACAACGCTTTTCCCATAGTTCGAGTTCAAGATCGAGGACATATTAGTGTTAATTCAAGAACTTATCGTTGAAAATTTTATGAGCTACGAATATGCCCGCGTACCCTTCAAGCAGGGCGTTAACATAATTGGTGGTCCCAATGGCGCAGGCAAATCTTCTTTGTTACTTGCCATAAGCGTAGGTTTAGGCCAGACCAGCACAGAACGTAGCCGTAAACTCAGCGATCTCATTCGCTGGGGCCAAGATCAAGCTCGCGTCACCCTAATATTGGATAACACAAAACAAAATAACCGTCGACCCGAACCCAAATTCAACAAAGACCAACTGTTTCTAACCCGTATTCTGCGCCAAGACGGCAAATACTGGTTCGAACTCGAAAACCATGCCGCCTCAAAACAAGACGTAGCACGACTTTTAGGTAAATTCGGAGTAGACCCAGACAACATGCTTATCATTATGCACCAAAATATGGTTGAGCAGTTTAGTGTGCTAAGCAACATAGACAAACTTCGTATGGTCGAAGAAGCCGTGGGCCTTGAGCCTTTTCGCGAAAACGTAGTTGCCGCTAAAACCAAACTTAGTCGTATTCTAACCCAAGAGGAATCAGTAGGTAAACTCCTTGAGCAAGCTGAGCAAACCCTCAATTATTGGCGCGAACAATACGAAAAATTCCAAGAGAAAAAACAGCTTCAACTAAAAAGACGGTTTTTGGACCGCGAATTAGTTTGGGCAGAGGTTGAACGCCGAGAAGACATACTAAAAGGCTTACAGGCTAATTTTAGCCGCACTCAGCAGGCGCTGGGCAAAATCGATGAAGAACGCCAAAGCCTACTTGGCGAACTAGATGGACAACGCGTCGAGCAACATAACCTCAAAGAGGAAATCAAACTCATGTTTGAGGAACGACTAAGCTTAGAACGCCAAATTGCCCAAAATCAATCTCAGTTCGCCATCATAGAACCCCTGCTCTCTGAAGCGGAGTACCTCCAATCCATTATAGATATCAGCAAATTCAAATTGTTGCATCCCAAAAACCTCCGAGAAAAACTAGAGCACTCGCAACAGCAAATAGAGCAAGCTACCAAACAAATCATTGCCAACCAAGCCGTGGTGCAACGCCTCGAAGAATCCACAAACAAACTCACCGCTGCAACACTTGATAAACGCGTTACTTCGAGTCTCTTAGAATTCAAACACGATCGTGCTCTAAAAGAACAGGAAACCATTGAAAAATCCCTAAAAGAAGCCCAAGAAACCCTCAATGTTGCTCTCACAAATGCCCAACAATCCGGTGAACGCATTGCTGTAACTAAATCCGCCGCTCAAATCCAAGAAGAATTGGGTCTAACTGCTGGTCATCTAGTTGCCCTTTCCAATATATCTGATGAAATCGAACGCCAATACGAATCCTACTCTAAGCTCTACTTTGAACTCAAAGAAAAAGCCCAACTAGTTGCTGAAAACCGCGAAAAAACACTCGAAGAAGTCCAAATCCGTATGAATGCATGGCGCACTGTTATTGAGCAGTTACTAAGTCGTGTCAACTTGGAATATCAACGCATCATGAACCAAACCCTAGCAACAGGAGAGGTTCAACTCTCAAACCCCCAAGACATCACAACCGCCGGCTTAGACATCTATGTTGGCTTCAAAGGTAGCAAACCCGTCACACTCAATGCCTACACACAAAGCGGCGGTGAACGCACAACCGCCACCATGGGTTTTCTACTTGCTCTCCAACATCACGTCCGCTCACCTTTTCGTGCAGTTGACGAATACGACATCCACATGGACCCCAAAAACCGTGAAATGATAGCCAAAGTCCTAGTCGCCATGATAAAAGACGCCGCATCCCAATATGTTATCATCACACCCAGCCAAATCACCTTTGCCCAACAAAATGCCCACGTCATAACTGTGCAAAACCTCGAAGGAAACTCTCTAGTGCGAGAAGTTATCAAATGAGCACCAATATCAATATCCCCGACAAAAAACTAGGCAAAGAACGCCTTGAATACATCATCGAAATGTGTATCGCCATAGAAAACCATCAAGTTGACCCCTTCACCCTAAATGTTGATGACATAATTGCCATAGTCAAACAATACTTCCCCCACTGGAACCACCCCGACGAACTCCGCCTTGACGCCGAAGCACTTCATCACCTCGCCTCAGTTATCAAAATCCAAAGCGAATGGGTCAAACAACGCTCCACCTCACTCTATACTGACCCCTTTATTTTGGAGGAAAAAATCCGCCAAACAAGCAAAGAGGGCATGATCCAAGTATTCTCCTCCGCCTGGACGCCGTTGGTCGAGTTCGAACAGCTAAGCCTCCAAACACTATCCCAAGGCCTGCTCTACTGGGAGACCTTGGAGTCTCTGGGTGCACGCTGGAAAAACATAGACGTTAACGCAGTTGAAATCGGTTCAGTGAGCCAAGAAGAAATGATAAAACAACGTGTCCTAAGCGACAAGGAATTTAGTGAAGAACTCAACGACTGCTGGCAAGAACTCAAACATCAAGTCAAAGAAAAAAGCGCCGATGGAAAAATTAACTACTGGGACTTCATAGGTGCTGACACCTACGAAAAAACCGTCCAACGCGCCTTTCTCACAAGCTTTCTGGTAACCTACGGCTACGCCACCCTAGAAATCGATCGCCTAGAAGAAACCATAACCCTGATACCCTACGAGACCCCCAGAGAGGAAACTTTGGCAACACAAGCCGTCTCGGTTCCTATTGTGGTATCTTATGAAGACTGGCAAAAATGGCGAGAAGGCAAACAACCATGAGTACAAGAAAAAAAGGCCTCTATGCAGGTAAAGTCAAAAAAGCAGTCCAGATGCTTTTCTACAAACGCCATGCAAAACCCGGCGTGAAAGGCTGGGAGTTACACAAAGCCCTAGGTAGTGACTACCCCAAGGTTCTCGACGTCTTAGACGACTACCTAAAGCCAATGGATATGATGGTTAAAATTGTCTTTGAGGAAGAAAAAACCCCCGAAAATCCAACAATTGAGGAGTTAGATAAGGCTCGCTTTTTTGTAGTTTTACGTGATGTTGCCTCCAAAGATAAACTAATGGGCTGGCGTGTAGATGATCTCGCAGGTTTAGCTGTCACAATCAGCTATATTATCAGCAAAAAAGGCCAAGCAAACCGCAAAGACATCGAAAAATTACTAAACGAAAAGATGCCCGGCTGGAAAGTGGGTCTAAACCTCGATCGTTATATCCGACATGGCTACCTCACACAAGATGAAAGCGGCCAGCTGTTTTTAGACTGGCGAACACGCGCAGAGATAGACCAAAAGAAACTCATTGAGATGTTGCTCTTAGCAGAGAAACAGACAGCAGAAGCCGCCAAATCTCTACCAGAAGAACAAACTGACGAGATACAAACCGACGAAACTTGATTTCCTGTTTCTTTTGGACCTACAGTTGACCTTACAGTACCCTCAAAAACTTTTTTGTTATGCGTTTTGCGGTATCTTTTTTTGTATAGGATTAGTGTTATTCCAAAAAGTATGGCTGATATTGCGGTGCTTCATTCGAGTTCCTCACGAGTTATGAGTCGCCGTTTATGCTGTTATTGGGTTAGAAGTGTGTTAGGATGAAAAATCGGTTAATCTGTCTATATATTTGTCTGGTAGTTTTTCGGAACTTTTATACTTAGAAGGCTCCTATAATGCAGGGTATGGATGGCTCTGAGGAAGAAATCTACTCCATAATGTTTACGTCACTTAAGCATCCTGTCCGCCGTAAAATTCTGCGGATGTTAAACAACAAATCCATGACGTTTATGGAGTTAGCTGATAATATAGGTGTATCCAGCTCTAATTTGACCTACCATCTAGAAAACCTAGGGGAGCTCATCTACAAGGTAGAAAACGGTCGCTACAAACTTTCCTCCTTTGGTCAGGCTACCGTTAGCGCCATGAAGGGTGTGGAGGAAACCCCTGAAATCGAACCTAAACGTCCCCTTAGATTAGCCTCTAGCTGGCGAGTTATCTTTTCGGTATTATTAATTGTTATTATTCTGCTTGCGGCCTTTACAACGCTCCAATTCAATATGGTCAATCAGCTCTCAGCCGATACCGCTAAGCTCAAAGCACAAAACCAGCAGTTACTCGCCTGGGGTGCGGACACAAATAAAATCGTCAATCTGTTACAAAATGTCGTACAGCTGGATACTTCCAAATATACAGTTACACTCTTAAGTAACACTGTGCAGCCCCGCCCCGACATAGGCGTAATTGAGGAGATCATCAAATACTCCCTTACCAGCGGCCAAGGCAGTGTTGATGCTACTTTTCGTTTCCGTGACAACCATGTCTCTCACTATGAACTTGGACTGAGTTTTGACTCCCAACTCTACTCAACCCAAGCAGACAACATAGGTATTTTACAGACCGCCAAAAACACCCTAGAAGGCTACAAGGCCTACTCCAAAGATGCCTATCTAGATGAGATGAGCAGTCTTTTGAATTCTGTTAATACCACACAGAATATAGAGGTGACCTCAGATAACCTAAAACTTCAAATCAGTCTCAGAGGTGAAATCGCTGAGTTTATGTGGATATATACTGAGAACGGCATAGACTTTAGTCCTAAGAGTCTTCGTATGGTTTTCCAAAATCGTGTCTTAATCTCACTCATAGACGGCTACTTCTTCTACACCATCGCTAGCACTGATCTAAATATCAGTCAGCAAGAAGCTGTTGCCACCGCCCGAAACTATATCAAAACCCTGACCTGGATCATCGATGGTGAAAAAATAAGCGGCTTTAACTCCCAAGGTGAGCCCTTTTCGATAGATTTTGTCCCCCACCCCCGAGACAACTCGGTAGCACTGGTTCCATACTGGTATGTGGTTCTCTCCCTTGACAAAACCTATCCAAACGGTATAAACCAAATCGCTGTTGGCATCTATGCAGACAACGGCGAAGCGGCTGATATAGAGATGCTAAGCTATACGCCATAAAACCTACCTTTCTCTCTAATTTTGATGCGATGGGTACTGAGTGTACTATGCCGTTAGGATGGCAACATAGCAATTCAGGGCTTCTTCATCTATAAACGCTGTTAATGTCAGCTTGGAATTTTCCAATATATCCATAAACTCACTGAGTGTAAACGCTTTCTTTAGTCCCGTCACAACCACTCTGTCGCCTGTTTTTACAATTCTTCTGAGTTCTGTTATGGTTTTTGCAGGGTTAGGTATATTTTGTAGCATTGTAAACGCCACCGCTACTCCAAAAAAACCTGCTTTAAAGGGTAGATGATCCGCATCGGACTGTACCAAAAAAACGTTCTCAAATCGCTTAGCCTGATCTTTGGCTTTGAGCAAAAGTCCATGGGAGACATCCATACCCACAACAATCTTTGCCTGCTCTGCAACATGCGAAAAAAATAAGCCCGAACCGCATCCCACATCTAAAACCTCTAAACCCTCCATATCGACATTTTCGAGTGCTTTTTGATATTTTCGGTGTTGTTCGTCAAAGTAGCGCTCATCATACATCTCGGCCGTTATGTCATAGCGTTTCATTATGTTGCGTTTAGCTTTCCAAGCGGTCATTGGTGTTTCCCTAAGAAATCTTATGTACCCAAGCCCTGACTAAAATACGTTGGCGGAAAACAATTTGCAGACTCAAAATAACAAACTTGCAGTGTTAAAAGAACCCACCTTAGCAGAAGCGACCGTCTTAATCGAGCGTGCGTTTGCACACCGACACACCCTTCTTATCGCAGGTAGCTGTCATGTGCACTATGACGGCCGAGCCAGCTCGACCCTTGAGACCGGTGAGCGACTTATCATCGTCAAATCTGATGGATCTTTGCTTGTTCACCGCCCAACTGGCTACGAACCCGTTAACTGGCAACCTGCCGGAGGAGTTTTTCATGTCGAAGTTAGAGACAACAAACTCGAAATACAGGGTATTCGTAGCAAACCCCATGAAAGCGTAAAAGCGACCTTTGATAAAGTGCTAATGGTCTCAGCCATCAACCTCTTTGATGCAGGTGAATTTCTCCTGCATGCAAGCGAGGATGATATGCATCGTGCCATACTTCTAAAACCCAGCCTGTTTGAAGAAGGCTTCAAACCCATCAGCTGGGAAAAGCATGTCGAACCCGGTTTTATAGACATCTATGGTGAAGATAAAGACGGCAACCTTGTTATCGTTGAAGTTAAACGTCGAGCTGCCACCAAAGACGCTGCACTGCAGCTCTCAAAATACATCGAACCCATCAAAGCCAAAGTTAACCGTCCGGTACGTGCCGTTCTTGCCGCACCCAGCCTTGCCAAAGACGTACAGCGCCTGCTGGTCAGCTTAGGTTTAGAATTTAAAGCCCTAGACCCCAAAGACTGCGCATTGGTGCTCAAAAAATCCGGAACCTCCAAACTGGAATCTTTCTTTAGCTCACAATAGCAACCCCTAAGCAAATCCACGGTCTATAACACCACTAACAACTGTGCCGTTAGTTGCCGGGGTTCTGGTAATAGATTATCTGGCATCAGTGGATTTGTTGTTGTTGTTGTTGCATAAACTAAGTATAACCCAGTAACGGTGTTAAGCGTAAGCTTAAAGTTAATAAATGTAAATATTGTTTCTCTGTGTCTGTTTGTTTGCAGCCCAGTGGTGTAGTGGTCAAGCATAGGGGCCTCTGGAGCCCTTGACAAGAGTTCGAATCTCTTCTGGGCTACCAACCTTAATTTTGAGCTGAATTATCTAAAGGAGCTTCTATAGAATGGTTTAATATCTTGAGTGCTGATACCCCAACTGGTGAGGATATGGCGGATTTGAAGGGTTGTCCTTTTGGGCAAGACATAGCAAATGACTGTAAAAATTGTGATTACGGCGACAAAAATCATTTTGATGTAGCATCGGGGCAATGTGTTAAACGCTAAGCTTAGCATGCGGTTAGTTATTGCCTATATGTTGTTTGTCGATTGTGGTTTGTTATTTTTTATGGTTCTCTTAGGTGTTGCTTGTTGAGAATGTTTATTAATTCTCTGAGTAGCTGTTATTACTGAACAGTACTATCGAGGATTCTATCTGGTCTTCGGAGGTCACCCCTATCACAGCCCCCAACTATAAAAAAGCCAGCTCCGCTGGATTCAAAAAATACGTGCCAGTAAATGACGCCCTAAACATTTTTCTGTCTTCCTACACAAAACACTGTTTCACCCCAAAAACCCAACACCTACCCCTGTATAGCGCCGCAAACCGCGTTCTCGCCCAAAACTCCAGTAGCCCCATAGATATACCTCCATTTAACAAATCCGCCATGGATGGCTACGCCGTAATAGCAACCAACACCAAAAATGCATCCCAAAAAAAACCCGTTTCACTTGAAGTGATAGCCACCGCCAGCGCCGGTGACGATACAACATACAAAATCAGCCCCGGACAAGCTGTTGCTATAGCAACCGGCGCTAGAATTCCCCAAGGCGCAGACGCCGTGGTGATGGTGGAAGACACCAATGGCGATAAAAAAACCGTAAAAATCTTCAAAGAGATAAAAAAAGCCAAAAACATCATCATAAAAGGCGAGGACATACAAGCAGGTCAGCTTCTTCTCACTCCTGGAACCTGGCTCAGACCCCAAAACATTGGCCTAATCGCCTCCGTAGGAACAGAGTCAGTGACAGTTTTCTCCAAACCAAAAGTGGCAGTATTTTCCACAGGTAGCGAACTTGTCGAACCCGGCTCCAAACTATCCACCAACGCGGTTCTCTATGACAGCAACCGCTACATGCTATCTGCAATGATAAACGAATGCGGCGGCGAAGCAATCGATCTAGGAATATGCAAAGACGATCCCGCCAGTATAGAGAACACGCTAAAAAAAGCCCAACAATACGACATGATCGTGATATCTGGCGGCTCCTCAGTAGGCGAAAAAGATTACGTCCCCGACATCATAAACAATGCAGGTAAACTCTTAGTTCACGGAGTTGCTATGCGCCCCGGATCCCCAACTGCACTAGGCATCGTTAACGGTAAACCCGTTATCTCAACCCCCGGTTACCCCGTTGCCTCCTTCTTTGCTTTCTACACCTTTGGCCGACCCTTGCTTTTTACCATGCTCAAAACCAAGGGCTTACCCCAAGCAACCATAATTGCCAAAATGGTCTCAGGCATCAAATTACGCGAAGATATGCAGGCCTTTGTTAGAGTAAACCTCACAACAACAACCGATCCAAATGGCCTTCCATGCTACAAAGCTGAACCGGTGAGTGCAGCCGCGGCAAGTTTACTCTCAACCCTAACAGGCCCCGACGGAGTGATAATAGCAACCAACAAACCCCGACTTAGTAAAGGTCAAAAAGTTGAGGTCCTCTTGCTTAGAGCCGGAGCAGTTTAACATGCTCCACAACGACGCACCTCTGGCGGTAGCTAAACCCCCAATCATAGACCAATTCAACCGTATACCCAAAAAACTCCGCCTCTCCGTCACAGATCGATGCAACATGCACTGCGTTTACTGCATGCCAAAAGAAGGCATCTCCCTATATCCCAAAAATGAAATTCTTAGTTACGAAGAAATCCAACGCTTAGCAACCATATTTGCCGGTCTGGGCGTTGAGAAGTTGCGTCTCACAGGCGGAGAACCCCTAGTTAGACCCGACATTGAAAAACTGATCTTTGCACTCTCAAACATATCCGGCATAAAAACACTGGGCCTAACTACCAATGGATTATTACTTAGCGAAAAAGCCTCCCAACTCAAAGCTGCCGGATTACAGAGCATCAACCTCAGCATAGATACTCTCAATTCTGACAAATTCAAATCCATAACAGGCATCGATGGTCTCTCCCAAGTCCTTTTATCCCTACAGGTTGCGCGCGATGAGGGTTTTGAGATTAAAGTAAACACCGTAATTATCCGAGGCCAAAACGACGATGAGCTCGTAGACTTTGCCAAATTTGCAATAGATCAGAGATGTCCTGTTCGTTTCATAGAGTTCATGCCGCTAGACGGTTCACATATCTGGAATCGGTCTCTTGTGGTTACCAAAGAGGAAATGATCCAGCGGCTCAACAAAAGCGGCTTTGTGCTTCTGTCCCAAAATAACCCCCTCTCAGATCCCGCTAGACTCTACTCTATCCAGGGTCATGAAGGCACTTTGGGTTTTATCCCCTCTATAAGCGAACCTTTCTGTGGGGCTTGTGATAGAATTAGATTAACCTCTGATGGGAAATTTTTAACCTGTATCTTTGAACGTCCTCACAATGATGTTAGGAACCTGCTTCGATCGGGTAAATCCGATAAAGAAATAGCGGCTTATCTCATAAAATGTTATCAAAACAAGCCGCAGGGTTTGATAAGCTTGCTTAAAGATAAGACTCTGCGCTCAGGTCTGAATTTGATGAATACTATAGGTGGATAGTGGGTGTGAATATGGCAGTTGATAAAAATCAGTCGGTTTTAAGAGTTAAATTGTTTGGGTTATTGCGTGAAGCTGTGGGCATTAACGAAGTCACCCTTATCCTCGCTGACGAATGTATAACCGTTGAGGGTTTGAAGCGTGATCTTTTGGTGTGTTATCCTGTTTTAGCATCTCTAAATGTTCCTTTTGTTGTAGCTGTGAATCGTAAAGTTGCTGATAATACTGCAAAGATAACCTCCTGTGATGAGGTCGCTTTGTTGCCGTTTGTGTCGGGAGGCTAAGTTATGATTGCCATAGTTTACCAACCCATCGATGTGTCTGCGGTACTGCGTGAGGCTTCACATGATTCTTCGGGTGCCTCGGTTCTGTTTTTGGGATCTGTGCGTGATCATGGTGAGAAGGGGGCGGTGTCTGAGATATACTATGAAGCCTATCTGGAAATGGCTGAGGATGCTCTTAGAAAAATAGAGCACTATGTGATTGAGCATTGGAATTTGTTGGGGTTTGTGACGATTCAGCGTTTGGGTCTTCTTAAAGTGGGTGAAGTCAGTGTGGCTATTGCTGTTTCCTCAGAGCACCGCAAAGAAGCCTTTGAGGCCTGCAGTTATGTTATTGATGCTATCAAGCAATCCGTGCCGGTTTGGAAGAAAGAAATATCAGCCGCGGGTTCTAGGTGGGTTGAGGGCGTAATGTTGGAGGATAATAAAGAAGATGGGTATGTTTGATGTTGCAGACAAAGCTGATACTTTGCGTGTTGCGGTTGCACAGGCTACCGTTAAGGTCAGTTCAGAAACAATCCGATTAATCAAGGCAGGTAAATCTCCCAAAGGAGATATTGTCGAATCTGCTAGGGTAGCTGCAACTATGGGTGCTAAGAAAACCTCTGATTTAATACCCTACTGTCATCCCATACCTCTTGATTATGTCCATGTTGATGTTACTCTAAAAGAGGCCTCTGTGGAAATTCAGGCGGAGCTAAAAACTGTTTGGAAAACCGGTGTTGAAATGGAGGCGCTCACAGCAGTCTCAATTGCTGCTCTCACAGTTTATGATATGCTAAAACCCATCGACAAAACTCTGAGTATTGAGTCGGTGTGTTTGCTCCAAAAGGTCGGTGGTATTAAAGGTGTCCAAGAAAAATATGGTCGACCGTTAAAGGCGGCGGTTCTAGTTGTTAGTGACTCCGCTTCTAGGGGTGAGCGGGAAGATAAGTCTGGTCGTTTGGCTGTGGATGTTTTGGAGAAATATGGTTTTATCGTGGATAATTATGGTGTTGTGGCTGATGATGCCTCTAGGATTGAGGCGGAACTTAGGCGGTTTTGTGATGACTTAAAACTGGATTTGGTTCTTACATGTGGTGGAACCGGGCTTGGTCCTTGTGATGTAACTGTTGAGGCTACTTTGCGGGTTGTGGATAGAGAAACCTCTGGTATCTCTGAGGTGCTTCGGGCTTATGGTCAGAGGCGAACACCAACTGCTATGCTCTCAAGGGGTGTGAGCGGCGTTAGGGGCCATAGTGTTATTGTGAATCTGCCTGGTAGTCCCAAGGCGGTTTCAGAGGGGTTGGCGGCACTGTTTCCTGGGATACTGCATATCTATGGGATGCTTGAGGGTCATGGGCATTAGTTTGTGATGCAGGCGTTTTTGTTGTTTGTTTAATTTCTTTTTTGGTAACCTCACGGGGTATGTGTTAGTTATGCTGGGTGTATCGTTAATTTGATTCTTGACTATTTTGTGTTGTTTTTTAGAAAAAATATTTATATGTCGCCCAAGTCGATATGACTATAAAGTAATATCGGTGGCGTGGTCAATATACATAAAAAAATTGTCATAATCACCCTTGTAACAGTCATAGCAGTAGCCTCAATCGCAGGTTGCCTACTCTACACTAACAATACCTCAAACCCGACTCCCGAGTTGCGCGTGTTCATAGCCGCCAGCCTAACCAACGCCGTTGCCAACATGACCCAAGAATTCGAACAAACCCACAACTGCAAACTCCTCATAAACTCTGGTTCCTCAGGCGCACTCTACACCCAAATCACCCAAGGCTCACCCTGCGACATCTTTATGTCCGCAGACAACAAATGGACCAACCAACTACAAACAACTGGCCTGCTCTACCAAGACACCACCATAGATTTTACCAGCAACAATCTAGAGGTCATCTTAGCTCCGGGTAATCCTGCAGGTATAGTTTCGCTGGCGGATTTAGCTAAACCCAGCGTAAAACTTGTCATAGCTGAACCCTCGGTACCCGCAGGCAACTATGCAAACCAAACCATATGGAAAATTGATTCCACCTGGGGCAACTCTAGCAGTCCCCACTATGTTGCCTCTGGGGCTTACCGCGATTATAACGCTAGTATTTATCGTAATGTTAGATCCTATGAGTCTAATGTGGAAAATGTTGTTGGTCAGGTTGCGCTCTCTGCTTCTACGGGTCTCTATGATGCGGGTATTGTGTATGCTTCTGATGGTGTTTATGGTGCTTTGTCGGGTCAGCCTACAGAATTTCTCCAAATACCCTCGGAGGTAAACCAAAAAGCCATATATGGTATAGCTATCATAGGTTCAACAAATCAGTCAGAGCTCGCCCAGAAATTCCTAGACTTCTGGGCATCCCAACAAGGACAAGCTTTACTGGCACACTACGGATTTGGTATCTAAAATGAACAAAACACACCTCAACAGGTGTATGTAAGGATTGACTCAATCAGTCTCTGACCCAAAACAAACAAACCTTACAGAATTAGAAAACACAACCCCAAAAAAACTACAAAACTTTCTTACCTTAATTGATAAAAGTGCAATTATAATACTTGGACTCATCGTTATCACCTATTTTATCTTCATCACACTTCCCGTAGCCTCTATTTTTCTAAACCTCGATCCCACACAAATAGGCACCCAGTTACAAAATTGGCAAGTTATAAACGCCATTCAGCTCAGCCTCTACACCTCAGCAATTGCCGCCCTGCTCGCATTTACCTTAGCAGTTCCATCCGCCTATTTTATGGCCACACGCGGCTTCCCCGGAAAAACAATCCTAGACACCATCCTAGATCTACCCATAGTATTACCCCCCGCAGTAGCCGGCATAGCCCTGCTCTACGCATTTGCACCCAAAGGCATCCTAGGACCCACTCTAACACAATTAGGCATAACCATTCCCGGATTCACTATAGCAGTTATCCTCGCACAAGCATTCGTAGCTTCCCCCTTTCTTTTTAGAGCCGCCAAAACAGGCTTTGAAAACCAAAATCGAGACATCTACAACAGCGCCAGAATTTTAAGCGGATCTCAAATCCACGTCTTCTTCACAGTTTCTTTACCTCTAAACATGCGAAATATAATTTCTGGAACCCTGATGGCCTGGACCCGAGCCATGGGCGAATTTGGCGCCACACTCATGTTTGCCGGAAACCTGCCCGGAGAAACCGCAACCATGCCCCTAACCATCTATACCCTACTCTACTCAAACCAAACCGGCGCCATTTTGCTATCCATAATACTAATTGCACTCTCCTTTACCGTCTTAGTCATCGTTAAACTCTTGGAACAAAAACGGTTCGGAGCCAAAAAATGATACAACTCGACCAACTCACAAAATCCTTCAACAAAAAACTAGTTCTCAAAGATTTATCTCTCCAAGTAAACAACAAAGAAATCCTCTGCCTCCTAGGCCCCAACGGATGCGGAAAAACCACTCTGCTCAACCTAATCTCCGGCTTAACACCCCAAGACAGCGGCAACATCTGCATAAACAACCAACTGGTAAGCGGACAAACCCCCACAAAAAAAATCAACCTAAAACCCTCCGAGCGCAAAATAGGCTACGTATTCCAAACCACCTCCCTCTTCCCCCACATGAGAGTTGAAGACAACATAGCATATGGCCTAAAAGCCCTTCACCTATCTAACAATGAAATTAAAACCCGAACCAACAGTCTCCTTGAATTCATAGACCTGAGCGAATATGCCAAATACTACCCCCACCAACTAAGCGGTGGACAAAAACAACGTATCGCCATCGCCCGTTCACTAGCAACTCAACCCCACACCCTGCTCCTGGATGAACCCGTATCCGCAGTAGACCCTCAACTCAGAGAATCCTTTAGAACCGAACTCAAAAACTACCTGCGCAAACTCGAAATCACCGTTATCTATGTCACCCACAATCTCTCCGAAGCCTACATTATGGCCGATAGAATCGCAGTCATGGGAAAAAAACACATAGAACAAACCGGTCACCCACCAGAAATCTTTGATAACCCCGTCTCAAGCTATGTCGCTAGATTTCTAGGTCTTAACACTTATACGGGCAGAGCACTGGGCATACATGACAATTTACTAGAGATTGAAATCAACGGTATTCACCTCTATGCGGAGGCATCAACCAAATTGACCGAAAAAACCATTGTTACAACAATAAAACCCGAAAATATTACCATATCAAAATTAGGTGCTCCCCAGTTAAGTGACAAACCAAGTAATTCTATCGAAGGTACCATAACCGAGATGGTTCAGATGCGATCAACCGCACAAACAACCATAAACATCGGATTTCCCATCCACGCCAGACTCCAAATAAACACCATAAAAGAGTTAGGTCTAAGTATCGGCGACAAAGTACAGGTATGCTTTGATCCCCAAAGCCTAAACGTATTTGAAGACACAGATACCTGAGCGTTATTATTTTCTCATTTGATAGCTGGCCTTCGCTATATCACCATTTTTCATGTCAAAATACCTTTTCCCTACTGTATCTCTTTCAATGCCGAATAAATAGTGTTTTTCCCAAAATTGTTTCTCGTTACCTTCAAATAAGTGAATCTGGTCAAGTCAAAAAGCAGGGAAGCTAAATGGTGTATAAAAAAGTACACTGCATGCAAAGTGACTGTTAAATGGTTGCACCTCAAAATAACGTCCGAAGCTTCAAACAAATGTATGCTCGCTACAAAACTTCTGACAGTATTCTGCAAATCGGACAAACTCTTGGTTGAAAAAAACAAATCGCACGTCAACGGTGCCTAAATCTTTATTTTCGCCTAAATCAGTCTCTAGCAAGAGCAGTGTCATGACTGTAAGCTGTAAATTAATGAGTTACAAACTCGCAGTTAGCCTGATTATTTTCCTAGTTGTATTATCCGGGGTTATCTATCTTGTATTGTTACCAAACCCCATATCTGACATTCAGACACAAACATCCACTGAGACACTTAACACATTACCTTTTGCTCAAACACAAACATCTCAACGGCTAATCGAAATTCAAACAGATGGCTCCATCTTTGATTCCGATCCTGTAACACCGCTTAAACGATCAGGCAATGTTTACACATTCTCAGGAGACATAAACGGACACATCGATATACAAAAGAGCGGCATCACCCTTGACGGCGCAGGATACACCCTTAGAAAAGCCGATACCCAAGAATTATGGCGTAACTTCCGCCATGGACTTGGCATACACCAAGGCGTTGATGGTGTTACGGTAAAAAATATACAAATAGCCGATTATTGGAACGCCATAAATTTGGCAGGTTCAAATAGCATAGTTACTAACATCACCATAACTCGATGTACTGCTACTGATATCTCAGGGATACTTGTCAGTGGTTCGAACAACATCATTCAAAATTGTCATATTGTAGGCAATTCGGGTAATGGCATACATGTTGAAGGCAGCAACAATGCAATTTTAGATAATATTATTGCTGACAACGGCAGATGGGGTATTTTTTTTCATAATGCTCCAATCAAACTAAGATCTAATATCTTAAACAACAACTATGAACCTTTTTGCCTGTATGAATACAATAAGGATGCCTCGGGGCAACCGGTCAAAATTAAATCCAACTATATTGATTCCACAAATCTAGTGGAGGGTAAATCGGTTTACTACTGGGTTAATGAGCAGGATAAAACGGTGCCTTCTAATGCAGGTTATGTAGTATTAGATAACTGCAAAAACATAGTGGTAGAAAATTTAGAGATAAATTGGAGTTCTCTAAACAAGGTGTCTACTTTACCTGATTATGTTATACGTATAAGCAATTCAGATAACATAGTGGTAAAAAATAACTTTTTAACTCAAACCGATATCTGGTGTGCTTCATCAAACCAGAATGTCTTAATTTGTAACAATAATCTAACCATCGGCAGTATCTATAGTGCGGGGTTTGGCACCTCTATTTTGGGTAATTCTATTTTTCAGAGTAAAAAAATTGCCATAACTGTAGCGACTGCAGCTGAAGCGGTTGTAGCCCAAAATGTCTTGATCAACTGTGATACTGGCATTAGCTTAAACCACTGCGCTCTAACAAGCGTAATGAATAATACCCTAAAGGAGTGCAGGTGGGGCATCTATTTGTATAATGCCAACGACAACACCATAACCCAAAATAATTTTATAGATAATGTGCAGCATGCCGGGGAGGATCATTATGTATGGCCCTTTACTGCATATTATCTTTCTGTTAATACTACGTGGGATCGCAATTACTGGAGCACCTACACAGGAATAGACGCTGACGGTGATGGTATAGGTGATACGCCCTATGTTGTTTTTGAGAACATCACCGATTATTATCCGCTTATGACGATGATAGATCTGCCTGATGTTTCAGTTCCTCTGTCTGACCCATCTGAGATCTTCTTCAAATACTCTACGGTAGCTGTATTGGTGTTAATAGTTGGAGTTGGAGTTGGTACTATAGTTTCTCTGTTTTATTTCAAAAAGAAACAAAACAAGCAAGAAACACCAAACCCCTAAGTTGCAAACCGCTATAACACATGAAAAGACGCAAAAAATCGTAGTAGATGATGTGAATGGAAAATAAACTCTAACAGGATAACTGTTATGGTCATTTATTTCTTTAGGTCGTTCAAATTTACCGCGGCAAACGGTACAAGCATTTCTTCACTGTTTAAGCCGCCGTGATGTCCCCAAAACGTGATCTTTCTTCCCTCAGGGTTGCTAAACCAAATTGTTTCTTTGTCGTAGGGTAGAATCAACAGGTTTCCTGCCCGATCAAAAAATTCTTGAGGCGCCTCACCAATCCCAAACAAGCCCGCTTTAACTGCTTTGCTAGTTTCAAGCACCTGTGCTTTCGAGCAAAGTTGTTGCGTTAGTGTATCTTTGGTTTTTTCAAGTTTATCTTCTTTTATGTGCAGAAAGATGTCTCTTGGACTTCCTGTGGGCGGGATGCGTTTATTGTTTCTTGTGCACTTTCGATAAGTTAATGGGGTTTGGGTTCGGCTAAGATAATTTGTGTTATTGGGGTTGGTATCTATGGTCCCATGATCTGCGGTTATCAGCAACAGGGTTTCTTTGGCGGTTTTATCCTCCACTTTTTCTACCAGTTCTCTTTGGAGCAGATAGGTTAGATTTGAGAGTTCTGCGGTGAATTGGTCGCTTTGGGGCCCATAATAATGTGCTATGGTGTCAAGACTGTCTAAGTGCATAAAAAAGTAGCCGCTCTGGGTTTGTTCGAGATTTTTTCTTAGATTAACAATTAAATCTGAGGTTTTCTGCGCAGGCACCACGGTGCTGTCCTCAAAAATTAGTTTTGAGCATGCCCCTGAGGCATTTGTTGCTGGCAGGTGGGTATATGTCTGGATTCCTTGGTTTTTTAGTGTTTGGTGGATGTTTTTTCCTCTAAACATCAAATTTGGGCTAAAGCCTTCTTCTTCGAGTTTTCTGTGTTTTGTGCTAATGCGTTCAAAGCGTAGTGCGTTGATTACACCGGTTTCTTTTAGGTAGATAAAGTATTCAAAAACTCCATGCTCCTGAGGTGTTAAGCCTGTGTTTAGCGTCATAAGTGCATTGGTTGTCTGTGAAGGGTATACGCTTGTGATATTTGATAGGGTTCCTTTGGATGCAAGGGCGGTAAGGAAGGGATTTTGATGTTGATGTTTTTGGAACTGATTAAATCCAAATCCATCGATTATCAAAAGCACGATTTTGCTATGTCTATTACTACTGCTTTCTATGCGATTTTTGAGTGGATTAGGTTCTGTAGTTTGAATTCCGAGCTGATTTAGAATCAGTTGGGGTATGTTTGATATGCAGTTTTGGTGATATTGGGGATAGACAAAGTTGTTGTTGGTCTTTTTGACTGCGGGTTGAGTTTTTTCTGTTGTCATTTAGAGACCTGACGGGTTGTTGAGTTCTGATGGGATGCGGTGGATATAAATTTTATATTCTGGATGTTTTTAATATTAGACTTGATGGCGTTTGCTATGGCTGTGGCTGATATGTCCCGGTTTGGTTCGCCTACTGTTCGTCACAGGATTTTGTTATCGCTTTCTCTGTTGGTTGTGCTATTGGTGGGGTCTGTGATTGTTTGTGTGCTGTTTTTGGGTGATAGGCCTGATTCTGGGTCTGGAGAGATGGTTGAGGATTTGATGGCGGATGCGGCCTTGGAGGTGTTTGTGGGTGAGGTGCCTGTGGGTGAGGTACATGTGAATGAGGTACATGTGGGGTCTGAGGTGGAGTTTTGTGAGGCTGTTAAAACTGTGAGGTCGGGGACGCCTTTGGTTATTATTCTTGATGGGGACATTGAACTTACAGAGTCGCTTCGTATTTCTACTGAGATTGTGCTGATGAGCAATAGTGATGTTGAGTTCTTCAAGCTAAGCGGGCGATTTGAGGGGAGCACCATTACTGTTGGAGCTGGCGGCGTATTGGATCTCTCAGGTATTATCGTAACACATACCGGTGATACTTTTGGTAGCGGAGTGACTGTTAGGTCCGGTGGCACACTTTTAATGTCGGCTGGCGAAATCTCTGGTAACACAGCTGACCATGGCGGTGGTGTATACCTCTATGGTAGTTTTACTATGTCGGGCGGCAAAATTTCCAATAACACTGCTCAATTAAACGGCGGCGGCGTGTTTATCGGTGCTAGTGGTAGTTTTAGTTTGTCGGGTGGTTCAATTTCTGGTAATGTAGTTGATTGGGGTGGGGGTGGGGGTGTGCATAATTCGGGTAGTTTTAGTTTGTCGGGTGGTTCAATTTCAGTTAACACCGTTCGCTGGGGTGGGGGTGGGGGTGTGCTCAACTATGGTAGTTTTAGTTTGTCGGGTGGTACAATTTCGGGTAACATTGTTAATTTTGGTGGTGGCGGTGTTAACAACTGGGGTGGCACCTTCAGTTTTTCTGGCGGCAAAATCACTGGTAACACAGCAGTTGAGGGCGGCGGCATATACAACTACATAAGCACGGTTAGGTTATCAGGTGGTGAGATCTCTGAGAACACAGCTACCCAGGGCGGTGGTGGTGTATACTGTGTATGCTCCTATGACCGTAAGTACAACAACATTAGTTTGTCTGGGGTTGTGATTTCTAGCAATAGAGCAACAGATGGCGGCGGTATGTACATAGAAGCCGGTATTGTAGAATTGCTTAGCGGCAAAATTTCATCTAACACTGCATCAAACGATGGCGGTGGAATTTGGCTAAATGTCTTAGACTATTACGGCAGGTTTTATGTTGCTGATGGTTTTATCTTCTCCTATAATCATGCCTCAACAGCATACAATCGAGTTTCCGACCATGATGGACAATACAATACGCAAATAGCAAAAAATGTTACTTGGACCATACCCTTCACACAGGGTTACAATAACTATGACCTAAGCTATACTAACGGCACCCTATTTTATGGCTCCAGCTGGACATCCCCTTAATTGTCAGATCTTTAATGTTGCACTTGCGCTATCTTCAAAGCTCTCTGAGTACTGTAATATGTTTCCCAAGTCGTAACAGGTTAAATGGAGCATCGATATTTGAGTAGCCAAATTATCACCTTGCCTGATGGGCGCCAACTGGGATACCTTGTAGCCGGTAAAGGCGTCCCAGTTCTGTATTTCCACGGTACTGCCAGTAGCCGCCTAGAAGCTCTTCTCCTAAAACCTTTTATCAATCAAAATATTCAACTCATATCTGTCGACCGACCTGGCTATGGTTTATCCACCTATAAACCTCGAAAAACTATTCAAGACTTCAACTGTGACCTCAACTTTTTAGCCGACCACTTAGGTCTCTCTCACTTCAGTGTTTTGGGCTGGTCTGGCGGCGGCGTTTTTGCACTTGCATACATGACCTGTTTTTCTCAACGCATAAACCGTGGAGTAGTCGTCGGTGCACCCAATTTGCCCTTTGATGTCTCAACCGCACACAACATGCCTCTTGCTAAATATGTGCTAAAACTTCCCCTAATAGGTGCATTAGCCATGCAAAATATGCGTCGGCAGGTTCTAAAAACAGACGGATCAGCATCTTTTTTGCGTTCTACTCATGGCCGACAGATGCTTAATGGCTGTTCAACTCGTGATGAGGTATTTTTTTCTGACCCCGCATGGATGGATTTGATGTATCAGTCTATGGCTGAGGCATTTCGACAAAAAGACGGTGTTCAGGCGATACTTGACGAGCACCAACTTTTCCTAAACCCCTGGAATCTCCCATTCAAAGAAATTAGCGGTAAACTCTGGGTTTGGCATGGACAAGAAGACAAAACATGTCCCGTGAACAATGCATATGGTATAGCCCGCAAATTTGAGGGAACGAACCTAGAAATCTTTCCCAAACAAGGTCACTGCGTCATGTTTGACAATTTAGATCGAATAGTGCGGCTTTTGATTTGAGCTTTTTTCATCTGTAGTTACCGCGAAATCATCGGTAACTGAAAATCTGTTGCTCTACTGTCATGGGACTACTGGGATTTGAACCCCCCACATGGGGGGCATCGATAGCACTTGGGGCATCTCATAACCATCGCATATACAAAAGGGCTAACTGCCTTTGTCTGATGTTGGTGTTTATGGTGCTGGTGCTTTTGTTGGGCTTTGCGGGACAGGAAACGTTTGAGGTGTGTCTTTTGGTGCTATTGATGGGCCTGGGTCGACAGGAAGTTTCTGGTTGCCTAACGGTAATCTTATGTTGTAAATTCCGTCGTCATTAACTGTACAGAGAATTGCGTCGTCTAGCATTAGAAAGATTGCTTGTGATCTATCGTCGTTTAGATAGTAAACAGAGCGTTCAATTCCGCTACCGCCAACAAAGTCTGGTGCACCTGCGATTTTGTTGAATTCTCTTTCTAAAGCGCCCACGTCTTTACCTATACTGTCATATATCTTCCCTGCCTGCTCAGCGGTTAATCTTGGCTGGTCTTTTGGTAGGTCTCCGATGGCGATAAGAACAGGTCGTATCCATTCGCCCGGCAAATCAATGCTTTTGTCTGCAATGATTTTGTCTAGCTCTTCTTTCTGCTCACTTGTTGCCTTGGCATACGCCGACTCATAGAAAGATGCACCCGGTGCAGGGGTTGCTTCTTGTCCTAAACTCCAGTCGGATGCAACAGAGACAGCTAATATACCGCCAAATAATGCCCCAACCATAACGATTGTTAATACCGCCAAAATTTTTTTATTTTTTGTGATCATAGTTATAATCCCCATTATAACTTGGAACGTCATAAAAATATAGTCAGCCAAGTTATTAAAGTCATCCCACGTAAACCAAATGATCAACTGAACGTTTCATCAATCCATCATCACTTCCGACGATACTAAATGCACATTTTACGGACGCACCTACCGAGCTCAAATTAGCCCAATCCATCTACCGCCAAAGAGCATACACCCTTTTCTTTGCCTAGGTCTAATCAGCCTCCAAAAGACACCGACGTTTCATTTAGTCCACCTAGCTAACAAACGCCGGCCTGGACAAAAAGGGCAATAAAATCGGTATTGGTTATGTGAGGGGGATACGTTTAATCTCTTTTATTTCATCGAAGTGCCATATGCCACAAAATATGTCAAATATCCAAAAAATTATGATAAATCTCCAAGCAGTTATGACCATTGGGTGTGTAGTGAGACCGTTGGGTATTTTTTAAAGAAGGTTCAGAACTGTGCTGCAAACAAAACCCAAAAAATACAGATAAACCATAAAACTCATTTAATTCCTCTTGATTTTTTCTTTAAAACTTTATATATAAAAATTGCTGTCGATTAAATGCTTGGCAGTTACAAACTTTAAAAACCATAAATATCTTTAATGACTTTGTCTCTATACAACTGTGGATAGTAGCATGCAAAGAGTGTGGGATGAGTTAAAAAAACTCGAAGCCCAAGCCGAACAAATTCAAGCTGACGCCCAAAACCAAGCCAAACAAATACTCGCTTTTGCCCATCAAGAATCTGACAAACTAGTTGCTAACAGTAAAGTGTATGGACAACAAGAAGCCCAGAAACTCTACGTACAAGTTGACAAGGAAGCAAAACAGAACAATGCTGAGCTCTTAGAGGCTACCAAGAAAACTGCCGCCAAGCTCAAAGCCCAAGCTGAAGAACACATGGACAAAGCCGTTCGCCTAGTTGTAACTGCCGTTCTTGAGGAAACCTCTTCTTGATGCAGACCACCCATTATGCTTCTGTTCTTGCAAAAATCGGCGCCCAAAGAAGCAACCTGCTAAGCGAAGCTAAACTCAAAGTCCTCTCCGATAGCCCAACCCTCCCTGACTTCACTGCTCAATTACAAGAAACCCCATATCACAAACAGATCAGCAAAATTCAGCTTCCTCTCTCAGGACGCAAACTGGAACACGCCTTCAATGAAAACCTCATAGAAACCTGCCAAAAAATAATCAAATATGCCCCTCAATCTGTCTCTGATTATCTTCAAACCTATCTTTTGCACTTTGAGATAGAAAACATAAAGATACTCCTCAAAGGAACCCTCGCTGGTTACTCCGCAGAACAGAAAACATCTAAAACTTACCCCTCCTCTGCATCACGCTATGTTGAGTGGCACAACGTTTTTGAGAATGCCGCCAAAGCCTCAAACCTTACCCAACTAATCAACACATTCAAAAAAACTCCCTACCTATCTACCCTTAACAGAGGTCTAAATAACTATAACAAAAGCGGCTCCGCTGCCTGCTTTGATATGTTTCTCGATGTCTTCTTCTATGATCATCTCTATGATTCCTACGAAAAGTTACCTGAAACAGAAAAACCCCACGCAAACTTCTATGCAAGCCTCAAAAACGACAGCTACACTCTGCTCTCAATTCTCCGCGGCAAAAACCTCAACTATGACTCTAATGAACTACGTCTTACAATGCCCCATAAATACTTCCACCTACCCACCAAAGAGGTTGAAGCCCTGATTTTAGCACCAAACTTTGATTCCACTCTTAAAATCGCTCTCAATGGCTACTACGCCAACTATTTTTCCAAAGACGCCTCTCCAGATGAAACCTTGGCAAAAGCCGAGCGACGATTCCAACACGCAGTGGTCAAGCACGCCCAAAATAGCCCCCGCTTTTTCTTCAACATTGGCTTACCGCTTGCATATATAACCCTAAAAGAAACCGAAACCTCCAACCTGCGCATGTTATCTTTAGGCATCGATGCCTCTGTGCCCTCTGAGGCAATCCAAAAGCAGCTTTTTTTACGCTAATTTCTATCTTTGAGCGTCAGTTTTGTGTAGGTAAAGTTTTGTTTATAAGGTTTGAATTCTGTTCCAGTACCCGCATAGAACTTGCTAAACCACTCATAGAAGTGTAGCCTCAAAGTGTGAATAAACACAATTAACCCCTCCAACGCCAATACAAATACATTACCAATCACGATAACCACCCCCGCTAGAACTAGTAGCAATGGGCTTGCTCCCGCGGGTGCAATTAACCCTGCAACCGTATAGATAACCATCATCAGTGCCCAGTGCGCCATAAGCAAAGCCAGAATTCGACTATACGAAATAGTATTGCTAAGCAGACGCGTGAGAGTGTTTCCTCCTTCAAAAAATCGAGTTGCCACACTATCTTGTTCGGTGTGTTCTCCTGTTTGCTGAGCATAAGACCCGCCTAATTTTGGTCCTCTAGATTTTATAGTCCTTAAAAACAAGGGTTTACCTATAACCATAATGATGAAGGGAATGAGCGGTATTAGTATGGGTCCACTAAGCCAGTTTGTAAAGTTTAGTTGATAGACGGCAATTAAGTAGACACCGCCTAAATAGAATGCAATCTTGGGTGCAGAGGTGAGCAGAGCATCTGACCAGTTGTGTTTAATGGCATAATTTGCTACCTCGATAATTATTCCGCTTGTAATCTGCACAATACCCACAACTAAACTAAATAGGAGAAACTCAAACACCCCGCCGCCATGGAAAGGGTTTAACCACAGCGGTTCAAAAAATGGCTGACCAAAAAACTCACCAAACAGTGCACCTGCAATAATGGCCGCGGCTCCGCATGTAGCCATAATCCAGCAAATATTTTTGATACTTTGATTACCCTTGACAAGACTGCCCCCAACGGCCCCTCCGACTAGAAGAACTAAGCCATGTCCCATATCGCCAAACATTAACCCAAAGAGAATAGGAAAAGTTATGGCCATAACAGGTGTGGGATCTATTTCATCGTATTTTGGGACCCCATAGAGTTTTGTGATTTCTCCAAAAGGCTCTATCCAACGACTATGCTTAATCTTAGACGGTGGTTCTACAACTGGGGCTTCTTGAGCCTTATCTGGCAGAATGATGACTTTTCCATTTAACATACTCTCTATGGTACTTTCCAATTCGCAGAATCTGCTTTGGGGTACATATCCCTTAATGGTTGCCAATCGGCCTGATTGAAGCATCTGTTTTTTAGCGTTTAGAAGTGCCAAGATGTTTTGGGCTGTTTCTCCCCAGACATCAAGGTTAGGTCGATTCTCTTCGCCCAAATGTTGCCGGTTATTGTAGATTGTTTTTTCTTTTTCACGGTTTTCTTTTAAAGCGTTTTTAACTTCCCTTAGGGCCATTTTGGTGTTCTCGGGCAAATGTGGGGGGATACTAAAAATTTCGCCATGGTAGGAGTGTAGAATTTTTTGTATTTCTTCTTTGTGTTTTGCGGGCATGGCAAGACATACCAAGTAGGCGCTAGGGTTTAGACGGCATCGGCGTATCTCAAGGGGTAGGGTTCTGGTGGTTGCTTTAAATGCCTCATAGGTGTTGATAGGTAGACTTGCAATTTCCACATGTATATGTTTAAACCGTTTAATGCTGGCGATATCTACCTCTAAGCTGTTCATGCAGGCAAGCATATCTCTTTGTTGTGTGAGTTCGTCTCTTTGCTTCTGCAGGTTTGCTATGGTTGCATTTAGGGTTTCTATTTTTTCTTTAAGGGCTAAAACGTTTTGATCTGTTTCTTCTATTAGACTATGCCAGTTATCTGTGGTAATTGGCACTATTGTGGGCTGGTTTAATCGAAAAATGCTTAGTGGGCTTGTTTTTTTCTCTGCAAGTTGGTTGCTTAGACCCTTGATGTCTCGTAGGCGTTGTTCAATTCGTTGGATATTTTGCTCATACTCTGTTACATCCGTATTTTCAGGAGCGCTTGACTCAATATGGAATTCGCCGAAGCGATTTAGCGTTTCAAATACTATTTCAGTATATTTTTTTAGACAAAAAATAGACGCCGCCGTCATCCGTTGGGGTCGCAACATTTTTGATAATAATGTTAGAATTTGCTAATAAACATTTAATACCGTTTAGTACCAATATCTTTTGGTGATTACATGATTGGTCATGTAATAGGTGACAGCGACATGATCACCGGTTTTAAACTTGTAGGCATCCAAGGCACAGAAGTCACCACAGTTGATGAAGCAAACCAAGCCCTAAGCCAAGCCCTCTCAAATAACACCATAGCCCTAATCATTCTAAGCGAAACCTTTGCCGCAGAACCCACCATCCGCAAACAAGTCGACAAAATCCGCCAAGAACAAATCACACCCATAATCCTTGAACTACCCGACAGCAAAGGCCCCCAAAACAACGCTAAACTCTCCGACACTATCAGCAAAATTTTAGGTATAAAAATATGAGGCCAACTTATGGATATAAAAACTGGAATCTCGGCAATTGCCAACGAAATCATTACCGATATACAAAAAGAAGCCGAAAACAACCTCACAGATGCCCAAAACCAAGCCAAAGAAACACTCCAAACCGCCCATGAAAAAGCCAAAGAAACCTACCACACCCTAATCACCGACGCAAAAAAACACGCAGAAACCGAAAAAAACAAACACACCTCTGCAACCGAAGTGGAAATGCGCAACTATCTACTTCAAACCAAAGAAGACCTAGTTGATAAAGCCCTAAACCACGCCACAGAAGCCATCCAAGAATTCACAAAAACCCCCAAATACCACAACTATCTCCTAAGACTAATCCAGACAACCGCAGAAAAACTGGCGCAACCCAACCTCCTTGTCTATGTCAACACTAACGATAAAACCTGGTTAACAAAAGAAATGTTAAGCCCAATTTCTAAAAAACTCCACATTGAGCTCCAACTCGCCCCCGAAACACTCAATATCATAGGAGGTTGCAAAATCCAACTCGAGGACGGCAAAATAAGCTATGACGCCACTTTTGACAGCCGTCTCCAAGAACTCAAATCAACCCTGCGAAGCCAAATCATAACCGCTCTTTTAGGAGATGATACATAATCTGACCCCTGCAGAAGGCAGTGTTATACGTGTTGCTGGGCCAGTCGTCGAAGCCAAAGGCATGTCCCAAGCCGTTATGCACGAGATGGTCGAGGTGGGCCGCAATAGCCTAATTGGTGAAATCATCCGCCTCGAAGGTGAATATGCAACCATCCAAATCTACCAAAACACAAGCGGCCTCAAACTAAACGAACCCGTCACAGGAACCGGAAACCTGCTCTCAGTCGAACTAGGTCCAGGACTCATAGGCGGCGTTTTTGACGGCATCCAAAGACCCCTTGAATCCATCCGAAAACTAACTGGACCCTTTATCAAACAAACTCACGGCGTAACCGCTCTCTCACGCGAAAAAATTTGGCCCTTCCAACCCAAAGCTAAACCCGGCACCCAACTCATAAGCGGCGACATCTTGGGTACAGTAAAAGAAACCAACCTAGTCGAACACCACATTATGGTGCCAGCAGGTATCAAAGGTAAACTAGTCGAAATCGCCCCCGAAGGCAACTATACCATAGTTGAAAAAATCGCCCTTATCCAAGAAGAAGGTGCAAACGGCAAAAAAACTAACATACCCATGCTCCAGCGATGGCCCGTTCGCACCCCAAAACCCTATACTCAGCGTCTTTTTGCATCCACGCCCCTCATAACGGGACAACGTATCATCGACACCTTTTTTCCAATAGCTAAAGGCGGAAGCGCCGCTATCCCCGGCCCCTTTGGTGCAGGAAAAACCATTGTTCAACAGCAACTTGCCAAATGGTCCGACGCCAATGTCATTATCTATGTGGGTTGCGGTGAACGCGGCAACGAAATGGTCGAAGTGCTCGATACCTTCCCCCAGTTACTTGATCCCACAACGGGACGACCGCTTATGGAACGCACGATTCTGATAGCTAACACAAGCAACATGCCGGTATCCGCCCGAGAAGCCAGCATATACACCGGCATAACCTTGGCCGAATACTATCGCGACATGGGCTATGCGGTCGCATTGATGGCAGACTCTACTAGCCGATGGGCTGAGGCACTACGTGAAGTCTCAGGACGACTCGAAGAAATGCCTGCCGAAGAAGGCTTTCCCAGCTACCTCCCCTCCCGACTCGCTGAATTCTATGAACGCACAGGCGTCGTTAAAACCATAGGCACCGATAACCGAACCGGATCCATCTGCGCCATTGGCGCCATCTCACCCCCCGGAGGAGATTTCTCAGAACCCGTCACACAACACACCAAACGCTTCACCCGCGTATTTTGGGCGCTAGACGCTGAACTCGCCGGATCCCGTCACTATCCCGCCATCAACTGGATGGCAAGTTACAGCGAATACATCCCTAACCTCACCGACTGGTGGCATAAAAATGTGGATGCCACCTGGAGCAATTACCGTGACGAGGCAATGCGTATCCTCCAAGCCGAAGACGAACTTAAAAACATCGTAAAACTGGTAGGCTCAGAAGCTCTGCCAGATAAACAACGTCTTACCCTTGAAACCGCACGCATAATTCGCATTGCCTTTCTCCAACAAAACGCCCTTGACCAAATTGATACCTACTGTAGCCCACAAAAACAACACAAGATGCTTAAAATAATCATTGACTTCCATCACCTAGCAGAAACCATCATTACCAAAGGCGCTCCAATTTTCAAAGTCACCCAACTACCCGTTATAGTCGATATCATGCGCATGAAAGACAACATACCCAACAATAAACTCGAACAATTAGATGACGTTGAAAAAAAGATGCACCAAGATATGGACAATCTAGTTACAACTCTGGGATAGATTTATGCTAAATTCAAATTTAGAATACCGAGGAGTCTCCTCAATCAACGGCCCCATCATAATTGTTGAAAACGTCAAAAACGTCGGATATGACGAATTGGTCTCTGTTAAAACCCCCACAGGTAAAACCCGCATAGGTAAAGTCATACAAGTCAGCCAAAAAGCTGTAACTGTACAGGTTTTCGAAGGCACCGCTGACTTGTCTCCCTCACAAACCCGTACCCGTTTTCTCGGTCATTCTCTTGAAGTACCTGTTTCCACCGAGATGCTGGGACGAATCATGAACAGCTACGGCGAGCCCATAGATGGACACCCCAACTTTTTCACCGAAGAAAAACGTGACGTCAATGGTTACCCCCTAAATCCAACCGCCCGTGAATACCCCAAAGACTTCATCCAAACAGGCATATCTGCCATTGACGGCCTATCCAGCCTTGTGCGTGGACAGAAACTTCCCGTGTTTTCCAGTCCAGGCTTATCCCATAACGCCTTAGCAGCTCAAATAGTCCGCCAAGCCCAAATCCGCAATGCCAACGAACCCTTCAACATAGTCTTCATTGCCATGGGACTCAAACATGACGACGCTGACTTTTTCAGAAAAGGCTTTGAGGAAACAGGTGCAATCAAAAATGTCGCCATGTTTCTCAACCTAGCTGATGACCCCCCAGTTGAGCGCATTATTACCCCTCGGGCCGGTTTAACCTTAGCAGAATACCTCGCATACGATCAAGCCTCGCATGTGCTAGTTATCATGACCGATATGACTAACTACTGTGAGGCCCTCAGAGAAATCAGCTCGGCGATGGAGGAGGTGCCCAGCCGTAAAGGGTATCCCGGCTATATGTACAGCGACTTAGCCAGTCTCTACGAACGCGCCGGTAGAATCGTGAATAAAAAAGGCAGCATCACCCAGATGCCTATCTTGACAATGCCAAACGACGATATCACTCACCCCATCCCAGATTTAACCGGCTACATCACCGAAGGACAAATTGTGCTCAGCCGTAGCCTCGAAAAACAAGGTATCTACCCGCCAATCAATATTACCACAAGCCTATCTCGATTGATGAAAGACGGTATCGGCCAAGGCAACACCCGTGAAGACCACGCAGACCTCTCCAGTCAGCTCTACAGCGCCTATGCCCAATATAATGCCGTCAAATCATTGGTTACCATCATAGGTGAAGAAGGGTTAAATGCCCGTGACAAAGAATATCTGCGTTTTGGCGAACGCTTTGAGCGAACCTTTATCAATCAAGATAGAACCGAAAATCGTACCATCGAACAAACCCTTGATCTGGCTTGGAGTACGCTTTCTGATTTATCTGAAGAAGAATTGCTTGCCATTAAACCCGAATACATCCAAAAGTACCTGCATAAAACCAAAACTGAGGCAAAATAGCAATGGCAGAAAACATCAACGCCACAAAAATCAACTTTATCCAAACCAAAAAAACACTCAACCTCGCAGAATCCGGACGTGATGTTTTAGAGCGCAAACGTGACATTTTGTTGCGCGAACTTCGAAATAATATTTTCGATGCTGAACATACACGCAGTGAGCTTTTGGAGGTCTTGAACAAAGCTTACCAGAGTCTGCATAAGGCAAACATGGCTAAGGGATCTCAAACCATAGCCAATGCCATATTGGGATCAACTAATGAGGCGGAATATCTGGTGGATTACCGAAGCATCATGGGTGTCCCAGTTCCACTTGTAAGTTTTAATGAAAAAACGGTTGCTGTTAGACCTGACTATGGTTTTGCTGATACCAATGCTGACCTAGATGACGCGTTTAAACAGTTCTATGTGGTGTTGCAGTTGTTGTCTGATTTGGCAAAGGCGGAAGGCACTATTTTCCAGCTTGCTAATGATGTGCGTCGTACTCAGCGTCGGGTAAACGCTCTTAATTATGTGCTTATTCCTCGTTACCGTAATCTAGCCAAGTGGATTGAGATGGTTTTAGAAGAAAAAGATCGTGAAGAGTTTATTCGAACTAAACATATTAAAAATGTAATCCAAAAACATCAAAAGGAGCTTTCTAAGAGTGAAAACGTATAGTTCCCAGTCCATTCAGAAGATTCTAGTTCCAATAGACGGTTCTGATTATAGTATCCGTGCTGAGGAGTATGCTCTAAGCATCGCCCAAACCCATCAAGCAGAAATAGTGCTTGTTTATGTGGTGGATGATTTGGTTGTTGAGCGGCTCTCGGCGATGGCTACGCGTGAGGCGGTGGCGCAAGAGCTCAAAAATAATGGTCATCGCCATATCAAGTATGCTCTGGATTTATCAGAGAAAGCTGGTGTGGCCGCTCGTTCTATGATTGCAGAGGGCCGGCCCTTTGAGCAGATTATTGAGTTTGCAAAGAGTTTGGATGTAGATATTATTGTGATGGGTACCTATGGTCGCCGTGGTGCTGAGCGTATTCTTTTGGGTAGTGTTGCTGAGCGTGTTATAGAGTACTCGCAGTGTCCGGTTTTGGTTATCAAATAGTGTGGGGTATAGCTATGGCTGAGAGAATAGAGGCTGATTATAAAAAAATGTTATCTCAGATTGATGTTCGGGTTTCTTTAGAGGTTGAGAAGCTTTGTTTGCTGTTGGATGCTCTTAGAAGTGTTGCTTATTCAGTCGAGGAACCGGTTGCATAATTTCAATAGAGAGCGCTTGGATCTTAAACTAGAAAAAACTTAATAGCTAATTACATGTACTTAATAATTATTGGAGCGTGTTTTAACTTGAAACAAAGGGTTTTATTCGTTATCCTGTTGTTGCTTGTAATTTTGCCCCTTATGAGTGTGGCTGCAACATTAACTGCCCAAACAGTCCAATTACAACAAAACCAAAGCCAAACAACTACCCCTGTCAACTATGATCGAGTTGCTATTGCCATCTCTGCCGCCTTAGCCATAGGAATTCCTGCAATCGCTTCTGGACTTGCCATATCCTCTGTTGGTAGCGCCGCAATCAGCGCACTAGCCGAGAAACCTGAAACATTTTTCCGTAGCTTTCTTATCGTTGCCTTGGCTGAGGCCCTGGCCATCTATGGCTTAATCTTAGGCATTCTGCTCTGGCTTAAACTCTAAGCATCAATCTTTTGCTTATCTTCTTCTTTTGTGCTCTGTTTTTCAGGGGGTTTGAGTTGAGGTAGATACCTTCTAAGTAGCCCATTTTTTTTGGTTAAAAGTGGTAACAACTTTTCCACAGCCACAAACGCTATCAAAGCGTAAGCAATTCCGCCCAAAACATCCACTATATAGTGCTCACCTAGATAAACGGCACTAAACCATACCCCGATGGGGAAAATGAGAATAGGCAGTGCCTTTTTCTTCCAGATCTTTATGGCAAACAAGGAGATGAGAAACGGCAAGGCAGAATGCATACTGGGAAATGCGGCAAACTGGTTGGGACTTACAAAATCAAACATTGTACGGTAAACCGGTATGCCCAAGTTAGCATCAACGGACTCGGTTAATATACGAAGGACACTGGGATCTTGAATCCAAGGCGGTGCTACCGGATAGAATAGAAACGTTATAAGCGCTGCATAGGTGCAGATGCCAAAAGCGACGGTGTATTTCCAGTAATTTGGTGGACTGGCTCTCCAGAGGATATAGGCAAATATGGTGGGTGCAAAGAAGTGCAGCGAGTAGAAGGCTGCACCGGCATAATCAAGTATGGGAAACCGAATTGCACTCTGCAGTAGAATCGAGGGCAGCTGGTTGTTAAATATGCCCATTTCCAGAATGTAGGGGCCTAGATGGCAGACCTCTTGAGTGATGGCACTGCCAACAATACCGCGCATAATTTCATAGGAGATAAACACAGTGATAAAGGGTAACCAATCTTTGAGAAATCTCCAAGTCGTTTTATTGTAAGCCGCATAAATCAAAAAAGCTAAAATCAAAAATTCAGGGCCGGGAATTATACTGTATGTGATGCTAAAAATAGCTATGGCTATAAGATACACAACTGGAAAAAGCAACGCAAAAAACCGTGAAGATCGGTAATCGAAAGCAAGCTTTTTCTTTTCTTCTTTCTTTTCTTCTTTCTTCTCATCTTTCGCCATGCTACACAGTTACCAGCTTAGCTAACTTTTCTGAGTGGCTTTAAAGGGTTTCCCCAATTCACGGTTAAATAGCACAATATTCCCAGTTTAAACCAACAAAAACTGTCCTGACCCTAAATTAGTCCTTATTTATCCTAAATAACCTGTGTTGTCCTGCTTTACTGATAGCATATAGACCTCTTTTTTATGGCTGATGTTTGATGCTGTTATCGATTTAATGGCCTGTTTGTGATGGCGTATACTATATCGTCTCTGGCGAGACAGCGTGAAATATTTTTCATAGTCGCCTAAGCGGCACTTTTATCGCTTTGTTACTGTATAGCTGAACCAGCATCATCTTTTATCTTTATTTTAAACTTAGGTTACTTGTGTGGAAAAGCAGTATGTGCCCGACAAGTTGGGCGGGTCCGGCTGCTAACGTTGAGGCGGCTGTCTCAATATTTTTATGTCCTCTCAATGTTAGCACGCGGCTGAATCCGCTTAACGCTATTTTTTGCCTGCGACCTTGAAAATTGTTACCCACAAGGTGGGTCACATCGATATTTATGGATCAAACTAAACTAGTCCTGTGGGAAAAAATTGACTTAAAAGCAGACAAAATTTTTCCCTCTCTCTTCTCTCTTCTCAATTTGTTTGCTTTTAAGTTAACTTCCTGCACCATTTCATTAAATATTTGAGAGTGTTCACTTATAGATAATTTTATGTGATGCTGTACATATATCGCCAAACAAGGTTAGTTCGTATGGTGCATTGCAAAAAATGTTTGTCTGAAAAAGTCGCCAAGGGCGGGTTTG
>NZ_WRFL01000008.1:0-53663 GCF_009778815.1 Candidatus Bathycorpusculum sp. | reverse complement strand
ACACCAATTAATCTGAAAAACCCACCGGCAACCCCAGCCGCACTTATCAATTTAATACATTGATTAGCAGAAATAACAAGAGAAGACCCTGTAAGCTGAATATCATTTGCAAGAGTAATAACTGCAGAAACCCCTGCCGTAGCATTATTGATGGCATTTCTAAGTTCAAACTCTGTTCTAACAGACATAAGTATCCCCCAGAGAAGAAAGCCTAACACATGATGCCAATACACAGCAAGATAAAGAAGAAAATCGCAGTACAAACAACCGATTTGCATGAATATCGTTTAACTCAAATTGGAATTTTCCAAAATTCATACACAGCCCATCCCACATTACTAAACATACAATACTATAACAACATATAAACAGTCACATATTAGATATCATATGAAATAATACAATCGAAGGAAAAATCAGTAATTTTTGTGCTGGGTATGAGTTAAGCAGAGCAACAGATATTTAGGATAAAATGAAAAGTAGGAATACAAAAATAAGGAAGGACTATTGGACGAGTTCGACGCGGCGTTTGCCACGTGCCATTGAGGAGGTTCGGATTTTTCCGCTGACCTCAAGGTTTAGTAAGAGCTCGTTGAAGTCTTTGAATCCTAGGTCTTCGTATTCGTCTTTGAGTTGGTCAAAGAGGTCATCGTCTGCCATGTCGCCTTTTTTTTGCAGAACTTCTAGGAGGTAAAAGAATGCTGGACGGGTTTTCCAGGTTTTCATTTGGGGCATAGCGATTCCTTCGTGTTATGCAACTGGGGTTGCTGGCTTTTGTACTTGTCGGATTTGTTGCATGAAACTCTTGTACCATTTCTCCATGTCAGGTGTGATTGAGGGTCCCATTTCTTTCATTGCGTCTTGGAAGTCTTTCATGGTGACGTTTTGAGAGTTTATGTCGCGTCGCAGGGAGTGCATGGCGGCTTCACGGCACAGTGATTCTATGTCTGCGCCGCTGTAGTATTTGGTTTGGGTGGCGAGTTGGTTTAGATCGACGTCGGGGCTTGTGGGCATGTTTTTGGTGTAGATTTGGAAGATTTGGAGGCGGCTTTTTTCGTCGGGTTCGGGTACGTAGATGAGGCGGTCTAGTCTGCCGGGGCGTATGACTGCGTTGTCGACCATGTCGGGGCGGTTGGTTGCGGCGATGACGACTATGTCTTGGAGGGTGGTGATACCGTCCATCTCTGTGAGGAGTTGGCTTATGACGCGTTCAGACATACCGCTGTCGCCCATGCCTAGGCCGCGTTTGGGTGTGAGGGAGTCGATTTCGTCGAGGAATATGACTGCGGGTGCGGCCATGCGGGCTTTGCGGAAGACTTCTCGGATGGCTTTTTCGGATTCGCCGACCCATTTGCTAAAGACTTCGGGGCCTTTTATGGAGATAAAGTTGGCTTCGGATTCGGTTGCGACTGCACGTGCTAGGAGGGTTTTGCCGCAACCGGGTGGGCCATACATTAGGATGCCTTTGGGTGCGCGGATGCCCATTTTTGTGAACATCTCTGGGTTTTTGAGGGGCCACTCGACGGCTTCTTTTAAACGCTGTTTGACGTCTTCTAGGCCGCCGGCTTCGTCCCAGTGTACGGTTGAGACTTCGATGTAGACTTCGCGCATAGCGGTTGGGGTGACTTCTTTGTAGGCGCCCATGAAGTCGTCCATGGTGACTTCCATTTTTTCAAGAACTTCGGGGGGGATGCGTTCTTCTTCGAGGTTGATTTGGGGGAGGTATCGGCGAAGGGCTTTCATGGCGGTTTCTCTGCTAAGGGCGGAGAGATCGGCACCTGTGTATCCGTGGGTCATTTCGGAGAGTTTGTTGAGATCGACGTTTGCTTCGGCTAGGGGCATGCCGCGGGTGTGGATTTGGATGACTTCATAGCGGCCTTTTTTGTCAGGAACGCTGATTTCGATTTCGCGGTCAAATCTGCCGGGTCGGCGCAGTGCAGGATCGAGAGCGCCTGGGCGGTTGGTTGCACCAATTACGATGACGTTGCCTCGACCGGAGAGTCCGTCCATTAAAGCTAAGAGTTGGGCGACGACGCGTCGTTCGACTTCGCCTGTGACTTCTTCGCGTTTGGGGGCGATGGCGTCGAGTTCGTCGACAAATATGATGCTGGGTGCGTTTTGTTGGGCTTGTTGGAAGATTTCACGCAGACGGGCTTCGGATTCGCCGTAGAATTTACTCATGATCTCGGGGCCGTTTATGGAGTAAAAGTTGGCTTCCGATTCGTTAGCTACCGCTCGGGCAAGCAGGGTTTTGCCGCAACCGGGTGGGCCGTGGAGCAAGACACCTTTGGGTGGTTCAATTCCTAAGCGCTGGAAAAGCTCAGGGTGTCTTAAGGGGAGTTCAACCATTTCTCGGACGCGCTGAAGCTCTTCGTGTAGGCCGCCTATGTCTTCGTAGGTTGTTCGGGGTAAGCCTTTGCCTTCAGGGGCGGGTTCGTTTAGTATGGTTAAGCGCGTCTCAGTTGTGACTTTGATGATACCGTGAGGTCGGGTTTTTGAGACCATAAAGGGTATGGCATGGCCTAGCATCATAACCAAGGTGGTGTCACCCTCAACCAAAGTGCGTTCCATTAGGCGGTTTCGAACAAAGCTGGTAAAGTCATCATCGACGTTAAGACGCATATCCACCGGCGCTAAGGTTAGAGCCATGGCGGTTTTGACTTTGGCAGGTCGGATAACCACATACTCATTTATGGCTACACCGCTGTTTTTGCGGGTAAATCCATCGATGCGGATGACATCGCGATTTTGGTCTTCGCTATAGGCGGGCCAAGCAATCGCACTTGTCGTACGTTTGTTAACAATCTCGATTACATCCCCAGCACTTATCCCCAGCTTTTGCATTGTCCGCTGGTCGATGCGTGCAATACCTCTGCCGACATCTCTTTGTCGTGCGTCTCCAACGCGTAATTGAACTTCACTCATCTATAAGGCTCCAAATAATTGTGTCACTTAAAGTGTCTGTTTGAAAAAGAACGCTTAACATATATAAACTTTAAAGCGGTACCGCCAAACAGCTAAACCGCATAGCTGAAAGGAAAAATAAAACAAAAAAGGGTTAATCGCGGCTGGTTCGCCGGATATTGAAAGCCTCTGCTTGGCTGACACCGGGAATTTTAGCAAGCGCAACCTCAAATTCTTCAACAAGCCCATCTAAATTCTCAGGAAAACGCACCTGAACCAAAAGCGCCACCAAACCAAACGCAATATCCTCAGTACCCCAACCCTCAATAGATGCAGCCTGAGGCAAAATAGCCTTAACTTTTTCTTTTAGAGGCTCAAAATCTTTGACTATATCTTCAGGGAAAACTTTGTAAACAACAAGAATAGCGCCCATCTAGTTCCCTCTATGGCCCTTGAAAACCGCAATTAGGACACTTAAATAGTCTGCCAAACTTGCGGCATTTACCATCGCGCTTAATTTGAATCTCACCGCAGTTAGGACATAGAAACTTTGTCGATTCGCTCCCCGGCGGAATAGGTTTACCGCAACTTGTACATGTGACCAGTGATAGTTTTTCCGACATAACTGACACTTCTTTATTTGCGAAATATTTGGCAAGCTCCCTTATAACTGCTATGCTCAAAAAACCCCCATAAACACCAAACAAACAAACAACACCCACCAAAAACAGAAACCAACCCAAACAAGCACTCAACTTTAACTTGACCCACAGAATTGTGAGGAGCAGTTATGGAGGGTTAAAGGGAAAAGTTTTATGAATTTTTAAAAATACAGAGCTACAGAGACATAAAAACATAAATGCCTGCCCTGCAAACTATTGAGCAGTGCGTCTATGACAGAACAAGAGCAAAGAACAACCGAAGTATTGGATCGAACAACACAAATTAAAATAGTCAAACTTTACACTGAACTTCGAATCAACATAGCAGGATTTTTCGGTTGTTTTATTGGCACTATAGCTTCAATAATCCTCGTGCTTCAAATATTGTCAATCAATATTTGGGGGGTAAATTCAACCAATTTAGGGGTTGTTTTTGGAATAGCGGGTTTGTTGTGTGGTTATGGTGCATATTCATTTATAGGAAAACTCAAAGTTACTCGTAAAAAGATCAATGAACTAACCTAAAAACACAGGCTTATTCCCCCAAATTGTGGTCAAATTGAGGCACTCAACAACCACCCACGCAACAAAGAAAACCAACACTCAACCAACACAAAAAATCAAAACAGAAATACAATAAAATCCCTCAAACCCCACAACCAATTTAGCAACAACCACCACGTGATTTGAACTCTAAAGTAGTGCTTTATATTTTGGTTTTTAGCATACACTGACAAGAAGCGAATACTCATGTCTGATACTGGTGTAACCGTTAAAAAAAACGAAGACTTCAGCGAATGGTACGTTGAAACCATTCTAAAAGCTGAATTAGCCGATTATGCGCCTGTGAAGGGTTGTATGATTATTCGACCCGACGCCTATGCAGTTTGGGAAAAAATCCAAGAAGTCATCAACCAAAAAATCAAAGCCACAGGCCACCGCAACACCTACTTCCCCATGTTCATCCCCGAGGCCTTCCTCAAAAAAGAAGCCGAACACTTCGAAGGCTTCACCCCTGAGGTCGCATGGATCACCCAAGGCGGCGAAACCCCCCTAGAAGAAAAACTAGCCGTTCGCCCCACAAGCGAAACCATCATGTATGCCATGTTTAGCAAATGGATCCGCAGCTGGCGTGACCTGCCCCTTAAAATTAATCAATGGTGCAACATTGTACGCTGGGAAACCAAAGCCACCAAACTCTTCCTACGCACCCGCGAATTTCTCTGGCAAGAAGGCCACACCGCCCATGCCACCCAAGAAGAAGCCGAAACCGAAGTGCTCTGGGCCCTTAACATGTACAAAGAAGTCATAGAAAATTACCTCGCCATCCCCGTGCTCATCGGAACCAAAAGCGAGAGCGAAAAATTCGCCGGCGCCAACTATACCACCGCACTAGAAGCCATCATGCCCGATGGCAAAGCACTCCAAATGGGAACCAGCCACAACCTAGGACAACACTTCGCCAAAGTCTTTGATGTCAAATACATCGGAGAAGACAAACAAGACCATCAAGTCTGGCAAACCAGCTGGGGCATCACCACCCGACTCATCGGCGCCATGATCATGGTCCATGGCGATGACAAGGGCTTGATTATGCCACCCAAAGTCGCACCCACCCAAGTCATCATCGTACCCATCCCATTTAAAGGCCAAGAAGCAGAAGCCATCGACGCAAAAACCAAAGAAATCGAGACCACCCTCAAAACCAAAGGCATAAGCACCATCCTTGACAACCGAGCCGAATACACCCCGGGATGGAAATTTAACCAATGGGAACTAAAAGGCGTCCCACTGCGCATCGAGATTGGCCCCCGAGACGTAAAAAACAACCAAGTGGTTATGGTACGACGAGACACCGGCCAAAAAACATTTGTCAAAGACCCAGACATACCCGCCACTGTCGAACAACTCTTAGCAGATATTCAAGACAATATGCTAACCAAAGCCAAAACCATCCTTGCCGACAAAACCACCACGGTACAAACCTATGAGGAATTCAAACAAATCGTGGAAAGCAAAGGCGGCTTTATAAAAGCACCCTGGTGTCTTGACCCCAAATGCGAAGCAAAAATAAAAGAACAAACAAGCGCAACCATCCGCATCCGACCATTCCAAAAAGAAGAACCAACCACACCCTGCATCTTTTGCGGCAAAGAAGCAAAAGAAGTCGTCTACTTCGCCAGGTCCTATTGACCTGCCCCGCTTTCTTTAATTTTTAGTGCTCTGAGCCATATTTATGGTTGTATCGTTTGTTTTACTATGGCTTAGGTGGGAATGTTTATTTTTTGGGTCTGCGAGTTCTCTGGAGTACAGGTAACGGTATGTCAGGCATCAAAGTAACTAAGCGGGCAAGTAACATTGAATATGCCATACGGGACGTAACAATCTACACCAAAGACCTCATAGCAAACAACAGAAAAATTTACAATCTAAACATTGGCGATCCCGCGGCATTTGACTTCAAAACACCCCCCAGCCTAAAAGAAGCGCTCTGCCAAGCCATAGCCCAAGAAGACAACTATTACTCACCCTCAGAAGGCCTGCCTGCACTGCGAGAGGCAGTGGCACACAAGGAGAAAAAAATCAACAACGTCGACATAACAGCCGATGATGTTTTAGTTACCGAGGGTATCTCAGAGGGTATCCAGATGCTTTTGGGCGCCATTGTAGAGAAGGGAGATGAAATCCTCTTTCCGGGTCCAACCTATCCACCCTACATCAGCTACACCCGCTTCTTTGATGGTACACCGGTCTCATATGAAACCATCGAAAAAGAAAACTGGCAACCAAATATTGATGATCTGCGCAAGAAAGTAACTAAAAAAACCCGTGCGATTGTATTAATCAACCCCAACAACCCAACCGGGGCAGTCTATAACCACAAAACCGTTAAAGAGATCCTCGACATTGCTGGTGAAAACGATCTCCCGGTTATAAGTGATGAAATTTATGATCAGCTGACCTATGAAAAACCCTTTGTCAGCGCCGCCAATGTAACCACTGATGTTCCTGTGGTGATCTTGAATGGGTTTAGCAAAGTCTATCAGATGACCGGCTGGCGATTGGGCTACATGTACTTTAAAGGAAAAAACAAACATCTCGATGCACTCAAAGATGGCGTAGAAAAGCAGTGCCGTATACGCATCTGCGCCAACACGCCAGTTCAAATCGCTGCAACAGCTGCACTCAACGGACCTCAAGACTTTGTCAAAGATATCGTAGAGCGGCTAAAACAAAGACGTGACTTTAGCCATAAACGCCTAAACGAAATCGAGGGTGTATCTACCACCAAACCCGAGGGCGCCTTCTATATTTTCCCCAAAATCGAGGGTATTGGCAAACGATGGAAAGACGATAAAGACTTTGTGATTTCACTACTCAAAGCAACCGGTGTACTAATCGTTAATGGTAGCGGCTTTGATCCAGTGTATGGCAAAGATCATGCACGTATTGTTTTTCTGCCACCCATCAGCGAATTAGAAAACGCCTACAACGCCTTAGAAGACTTTATCAAAAAGGGACAATAACAAAGTAGCAGATAGGAAACAAAAAAGGGTTTCCCCTTTTTAGATTTTTGTTCCGTTTTTGGGGTCAGCGATTACGCTTTGGAATTCAACTACCAATTTTTTGGTGATGGGTCCGGGTTTGCCGTCTCCGATTATACGTTTGTTAACTTCACGGATAGGTACCACTTCCATGGCGGTTCCTGTGAAGAAAGCTTCATCGGCTGTTAGGATCATAAATGGTGTTAGGTTGGTTATGGTTAGTTTGATGTCGAGTTTTTTACAGAGACCAACTATTGCATCAGAGGTTATGCCTTCAAGTGCACCGGTGCTGTTTGGCGGGGTTAGGACTTCGTTGTTTTTGACTATGAAAATATTTTCACCAACACCCTCAGCGACATAGCCGTTTGGTTCTATGCATATAGCTTCGTCGGCACCGTATGCATTTGCTTCGATTTTGCCCATGACACTGTTGAGGTAGTTGAGGGATTTAATTTCGTGGGTGGTGGCATCCACTGGGTTTCGTCGGACCCAAGTAAACGCTGCAGTTATACCGGTGTCTTTTGCGTTGCCGGCTTTGATGTTTATGGTGTCTGTGATGATTATGATGGAGGCTTTGGGGCATTTGCGGGGGTCTAGGCCCAAATCGCCGATGCCTCGTGAGACTATGAGGCGTATGTAGCTGTCTTGCATTTTGTTTTTGCGCAGGGTGTCAACGACGGCTTGTTCGAGTTCTTGTTTGGTTAGGGGGATGGTTAGCATTATGGCGTGTGCGCTGCGGTAGAGGCGGTTGATGTGTTCTTTTAATTTAAAGACAATACCGTTGTAGGCGCGTATGCCTTCAAAGACTCCGTCGCCGTAGAGAAATCCGTGGTCATAGACGCTGATTTTTGCCTCTGATTTGGGGTAGAATGTGCCGTCGATGTAGATTTGAAGTTCATTGGTCATTATCTTTACTCCTGGTTTGTTATGTTGTTGGGTTGTTGGTAATTATAGGTTGTCACTGTTATTCATACGATTCATTTACATTTGCGCTCTAACCGTGGAATGAGGGTCGTTTTGATAGATAGAGGGGCAGGGGTAGGGGTTTGTAGGGTTTGTTGGCGATTTTCTCGGAGACTTTGATTATGAGTTCTGTGGTTGTTAGGGTTTCTTGTTTGCCTTTTTCTTCGCGGATACGTACTGAGAGGGTGCCGGATGCGATTTCTTTTTCGCCCACTACAATGATGTAGGGGACCCATTCTTGTTCGGCTTCGCGGATTTTTTTCTGCAATGTGGAGGAGGAGTCGTCTATGTCTACACGGATGTTGTTTGATGAGATTTGTTGGGCTAATTGGGTGACATTATCTAGGAACTTGTCAGAGAGGGGGATTAGTCGTACTTGGGTGGGTGAGAGCCATAGTGGCAACATAGGGGCTTTGCCGGTTATTTGTTCGCGGTAGGCTTTTTCTAGAAGTGCATAGATGTCGCGTTCGATAGCACCGCTTGGACTACAGTGCAGGATAAGGGGGTATTGTTTTTCTCCTTTTTCATCGACGTAGGTGATTTCGTAGCGTTTGGCGTTTTCGACATCGATTTGATCAGTGCTTAACGCGGCGGCTTTGTCTTGGTTGTCTACAAAGTTGAGATCCCATTTAAGGGCGAAGTAGAAGAAGCGTTCATTCCAGACCTCTGCAAGCATGGGTTTGCCAAACTTTTGGGCTATGGATGCTATGAATTCTTTGTGTTCGGCGTAGAAGTCTTTGGTGAAGCGTATGGCGATTTCATAGTCGTCTTTTACTAGGCCCATGTTTGAGAGTACATCAAGTGAGAGTTCAAAGCGGGTCATGAATTCGGTTTTGGCTTGGGGGTAATCTGCACAGAATGCATGGCAGTCCGGCATGGTAAATGCGCGCAGGCGTTTTAATCCGACGACTTCGCCGCTTTTTTCACGTCGGAAACTATAGCGGGTGAGTTCGAAGAGTTTGAGGGGGAGTTGCTTGTAGCTGATTTGGGCGTCATGGGCCATGAGGAATTGACCAAAGCAGGCAGCAAATCGTAAAAAGAGTTCTTTGTCCTCGGATTTGAGTACGTATTGGCGGGCGGGGAAACGGTTGAGATAGCTTGCTAGGCTGGGATGGTTAAAGTCATACATGAGGGGTGTTTCAACTTCCATACCGCCGTATTGGGCTACACGCAGGCTCACGTATTGTTCGAGGAGGGATTTTATCATGCGGCCTTTGGGGTACCAGCGGATGTTGCCTGGATCGCTGCCTGATTCATAGTCGGCGATTTCAAGCCTCTTCATTAGGGGTACATGGGGCGGCATTTGGGTAACAGCGCGGGTTTTTTTGATTTCATAGTTAGCAAATTTTTGGAGATTGCCATAGCCTTTGAATTTGAATTCTTCCACAGGCACCAAGCTACCATCGGTTTGGAGGATGTGCCAATAGGATTTCATGGTGTCCTCGGCTTTGAGAGCTGCTGAGACGGGTTCTTCGTCTTTTTTACCCTCACAATTTGGGGTTTCAGCCTGAGTTGAGGCAGCAGTATAACTACGGGCCATCTCAGCTAGCGGATGGCCTTTTATGGCTAGGGTGAACTGTTTGTTCCAGCCAAAGGGAGCCCGAAAAGTCTCTATACCCTTTTGTTTGGAGTAGGCTTCCATGTCTTTTATGAGACTAAATGCCTGATTGGGTTGGGAGAGGTTGCTACTAAGATGTGCAAAGGGATAAATGAGCAACCGATTAACTTTGAGTTTACCCAAAAAGGCTCGGGCATCATCTATGGCGCGCTGCACCAAAGCGGTGTTGTCGCCTTCCTCGATGGCTGTGAAGAGTACCACAACCTCTTCAATGCGAACTTCTTCTTTTGATGCCTCCTCAGCAGTGTTGATTTCTTTTTCAATAGGTTTGAAAACTATGGAGTCAGAATGAAACTGGAGAATACGCATAGAAATAACCTCTAATTACGTTTAGCCGTAGCGCCATTTATCCAGGGTCTTGTCCTTCTTGGATTTCTTTTTGTAATCTTTGTAGTGTTCTTTGCAGATATAAGCACGTTTTTCTGCACTGCCAACGTTTAAACCGGCGGCTTTAACCTTATCAACAGATATAGAACGTGCGGCTTCTCCGCTGCAACCAGATACACTGCATTTTTCACCTTTATCTATACGACCCAAACAAGTCACGCTCAAAGGTAATGTTTACAACCGCTATTATAACGCTATTGCTTAAGTTCCTTTTCATCAACAACAAAACATCCAACAAGAGAATGACCAACTGGTAGAAAAGAAAGTAACATCTAATAATCAGAGCAACATCAATCGAATGTACCAGATGTACGAATTATGCGACGTAGCGTATACATGTCTAAAACACTGAGTGTACTAAGACAGCTTGCGTATAAATTTAGGTAAACATTTCCCTCTAAGGGACTCGTGCCATTTCCAAGATTTTATCCAAAAATATTTCACCACTATTAACTACTCACTATTCACAATCTTATCATCCAAATAATTAACCGCTATACTAACCACCGCTAGACCACTTTAGAGACACCTCAAATAAAAAAGAAACAAGCTTGTCTATGCAACATTTCTTGCAAATGCTTTCGCCAACATATAGATCCGCCATCCAAACACACAAGACAGGTTTGACAAGTCAAGCATTACAAAAACATATATTGCGGGCATATCTTTTTGATGATGATATTCCATGGCATCAGTGACATTAACAACAGCAAAAACGGATGTGCGTATTAATTTAAAAGGTTCGGGCAAAGTAAAGATTGATTGGAAAGATGAAAAAAGTGAAGAACTAACCCTTTTAATGAACGGCTCCACATATACGCATAACTATGCTAGCCCCAACTTGGCAACACATGAAATTTCCATAACTGTCCTACAAGATGGCATGATTACGGGGCTTAGTTGTGATTGTAATGAATTAACTGATGTTTTGGATTTAAGTGAGCTTTTAAATCTAAAGACCCTATTTTGCCATAATAACAAGTTAAATACTTTGGTTTTTGGCTCCAATCTTGAAACATTGGAAACAGTTGTTTGCTATAATAATAACTTGACAAATTTAGATTTAAGCGGGGCCACCAATTTAAACACCATAATTTGTCATACTAACAAACTAAACAGCCTACTGGTCAGTAATTGCGGTAAACTTTTTCACATAAATTGCAGCCATAATAGTTTGTCTAATGAAGAGTTAGATAAGCTACTTGGCTCGCTTAATTCTACTACAGGCGTAACTAAAAATCTCTATATCACCGGTAATCCAGGCACTACCAACTATGACGCAACCATTGCTACAACCAAAAACTGGACAACAGATCAGGACCCCACAAACATTACGCCAACACCATTGCCAATGTCAGAAAACAAGGTAAAAATTATTTTAATGGGAAATCCAGGTTCTGCTGTAATTGATTGGGGCGATGGAACAAACACCAACTATACGCTTTCAGGGGATGAATGTGAGTGTACTTATAGTTATAATAGTTCCGCTTCACGCGAAATTACCATAACCGGCACCACAATTACCCAAATAGAGTGTAGAAAGAACCAGTTAACAGCTTTGAATGTAACTGGAACTCCCGCATTAACGACACTTGATTGTTCTGATAATCAGTTAACGAGTTTGAATGTTAAAAAACTAACAAACCTAACAAACCTAAACTGCTCCAACAACCAACTACCAAATTTGAATATTAAAAAACTAACAAACCTAACAAACCTAAACTGCTCCAACAACCAACTACCAAATTTGAATATTAATGGACTAACAAAACTGACGACCTTGAATTGTGAGACTAATCTGTTGTCACGTTTGAATGCTAGTGGACTAACAAACCTAACAAACCTGGATTGTTCTGATAATCAGTTACCAAATTTGGATATTAATAAACTAACAAACCTAACAAACCTAAACTGCTCCAACAATCAGTTACCAAATTTGGATATTAATAAACTAACAAACCTAACAAACCTAAACTGCTCCAACAATAAACTACCAAGTTTAAATATTAATGGACTAACAAACCTAACAAACCTAAACTGCTCCAACAATCAGTTAAGCAATTTAAATGCTAGTGGACTAACAAACCTAACAAACCTAAACTGCTCCAACAATCAGTTAAGCAATTTAAATGCTAGTGGACTAACAAACCTAACAAACCTAAACTGCGCTTATAATCAGTTATCAAGTTTGAATGCTAGTGGACTAACAAACCTAACAAACCTGGATTGTGAAGCTAATAAGTTAACCCATTTGAATATTGATGGACTGACAAACCTAACGACCGTGAATTGCTGGCCTTACACTGATAGTGAAGATACAGAGAACTGATATAGACACTACCCCTCAACACAGAACAACAAAGCAACCCATACAACACAGAAGGACTGATTAGTCCCCCCCCACTTAGCATACGCTCCATTTACTACCTTGTATGCTACCCCACAAACAACGAAGAACAATAACTGATAAAAATACCTCGCAGGCAACTCAACACAATTCAAATTCAAATTACCGTGTCACCATTATAATACTGAAGTCTACATACAAGCTACTATTTAGCGCCTGAAGATAAAAAAGGCCTGCCAAAAAAGGTTTAGGACGTCTGTTTCAAACCAATATCAGGGTTTACATACACCACACGCCATACAAGCCACACTTTTTGCCACATATTCAACATAACCATTATATTAATATTGCTCATTACCACTTTATACATATAGCATTTCCATAATTCAAACATCTTCCACCCTAATTTCAACAAGGAATAACTTTAATTTGACAACCGTTTAGAAAGTAGACAAGTTATTGTTTGATGCCGCTTTCAGATATGGTTTGGGCTCTTTGGTAGATTTGGTCTTTTTTGCCCATGTATGTGGGTCCTATGCCTTCTACAACAAATGATGCGGCTGCGGAACCCACACAAGCACACCACAAAGACTCTTTTTGTCGTATGTACTCGGCTAGAAAGCCGCCTATAAAGACGTCTCCTGCGCCGGTTGGGTCAACGAGCACTTCGGGTGGATAGGCAGTTATGGTGTATTGGGCGCCTTCGACGGAGAGAAAGGCGCCTTTAGCGCCGTTTGTTATGATGACTGTTTCTATGCCCACATCGTGAAGGGTTCTAATTGCGGCTTTGAGGTCTGATTCGCCTGTTAGGGTGTAGAGTTCGTTTTGGGAGGATTTGTAGATGTTGACTAAACTAAAGATGCCGTTGTCTATGAGGTTGTTTGTGTTTACGTTTCCTTCTTTATCGAAGCTTCGTAACAATCCTTGGGGATCAAGGGAGACTATGTCGGCAGTTTTTTTGAGTTCCTCGGCAACTTCGAGGGGGATTTCGTTGGCAATTGGGGCTAGATGAAGGGCTTTGGCGTGGAAGTCTTGGGGGATATCTTGGGGGGTTAGGGGGTTGCCTTTGCTTTTGAGTTTGAGGGTTCGCTCGTTGAGATCTTTTGTGTAGGTGAGTTCAAAAGCTGTTGTGGATTGTTGGGGGTCTCGGGTTATGGTTGTGATATCGATGCCTTCTTGTTCGAGCCACCAGAGGTATGCTTGGGGAAAGCTGGCACCGATTTTTGAAATTATCATAGCTGATGCGTCGAGCTGTTTTGCGGTAAAGGAGGTATAGGCTGTGGCGCCGCCTAATACGTTAAAGGGCATTTTTCGGGTTGGCAGTACAAGAGTGTCAACTGAGAAGTGGCCTGCTACTGCGATGTCAAAACAGCTTAGTGCCATATTTTAATCAACTCAATAATGAAGTGGTCCTATTTATTTAGAATTAGCCCATTCTAACGATCCCCAACAGAACAGAGGTGGTAAAGTTTTAATATATTTAGTGTCGATTTGCTTTGGCTATGGCATTAGCCCTGGCAGACACCAAAACCGCAACCGCATGGATGCTAATAATGCCTACCATTACAAAATGGAGAGGTACAAAGTGAAGTGGTTGGAATTTGCGCTTTTGGTAGCAGGTGCAGTTGCCGGAGCTTATTTGCGCTATCGCATGGTAGAATCGCCCATAACAATCTGCGGGTTACCCGTAAATATCATGCTTGTAAACGTAGCGGGGAGCTTTATTTTGGGTTTGTTCTCTGTTTTTTTGGTTGCGCTAAATTTGAGTTCGCAGTATGCAATTTTGGTTGCCGTGGGTTTTTGCGGTTCGTTTACCACGATGTCCTCTTTTGCCCTAGAAACCACCACCTTGCTTGAAAAAAATCAGTTAGTGCTGTTGACCCTAAATATCTTGGCAAACGTAGGGTTATCAATTGGTGCAGTCATTGGCGGCAGAGCCACAGCTAACATATTAATGGGAAAATTTATTCACTAAATAGCCAATGTGACCAATGATTTTTGAACATAAATACCGCTCCACAAACATACTCAATATAATCATGAGAACTCACACACATCCCGATGCTTGGAGAGTAAGGTAAGGTATATTAGGAGTTTTTTTCTTTTGAATTCTTGATTTTTGGTGAAATTATGGAGAAAGTAAGAACGTTTACTCTACCCAAACTACCATACGACTACACTGCATTGGCACCCTACATATCTGAGGAGCAACTAAAAATTCATCATACCAAGCACCATCAAAAATACGTCAATGACGCTAATGCTCTTTTTGCCAATATAGATGAAGCTATGAAAACAGATACCCAAATGGATTACTGGGTTAAATTTGGATATGTAAAAACACTCGCTAAAGAACTTGCCTTCAACATAGGCGGCCACATGCTACACACTATCTTTTGGGAAAATATGGCACCCGCAGGCAAAGGTGGCGGAGGAGAACCACACGGAGCTATTGGAGAGCTTATCAACAAAGAGTTTGGAAGTTTTAACACTTTCAAAAAACTATTCTCAGCCGCAGCCGCAAGCACGGAAGGTTCAGGCTGGGCAACCCTTGCTATGCAACCCTGCCTAGAACGACCCATCATAGTTCAGATTGAAAAACACAACATTAACCTCATTCCCAATTTCCAAATTCTGCTAGCCATAGATGTCTGGGAACACGCCTACTACTTAGACTACAAAAATGAACGCCCCAAATTCATAGAAGCCTTCTGGAACATAGTCAACTGGGACAAAGTCAACCAAACCTTAGCCACAATAAAATAATAAAACTGACTTTGTCAGTTACCTTCTTTTTTAACCTGAGTGGTTTGCTCCACCTTTTTAACCTGAGTGGTTTGTTCTACTTCTTTTAGCACTGCACATTGGCGTTTGGTATAGCGAGTTGTTACGCCCTTCTGCAGATAGATCGATACGGCAGCTAGACTTTTGGTTGGGTCATTGCGCATGGTAATGGTGTGTAGATGGAATAGTTTTATGCCCACGGGGTCTTTGGATATTTGTCCGCTGGTTAATTTTAGTGCCAAACTGATGGCGTCATTAATTGAGCCGCCGGCGGCAACGATTTTTATTTTGTCAAACTTGGCCAGACGCAGAAGACTTATGGTAAGCAAGCGTTCAACAGTTGCAACTCGGCTAACACTTACAGTCTGCTCGGTGGTATCACGTAAGTCTTTATCCTCGCGCTCAGCCAATGCGGCATAGTCACCTGCTTCTTTTTGGGAAAGATGGGCTGAAACAGCCGCTACGCGGCCCAAGGCGGGCACTTCAATAGAGGCTATGTCGATATCATCAACATAGACTTTAGCGATATCTGTTGCCATATTGATGGCTGCACAAGCTAAAAACAGAGAATCGTTTAAGCCGACAACATTTACTTCACCTGATTCAAGTACATCAGTTAGCATGCTTTCAACTACATCAGTTGTTTTTGCTGAAGCATCTGTAGGTTTGAGTAGTATGATTTTGCCTGTAAACTCTTGACTCATATCTGCACCAATAATTACTCAGACAACAGCCAATATAACGCTTGCCGATGAAAAACTCCTCAAGGGGTTGGAGTGATCTTTATCGCAGCCGCAGGACACTGCAACTGGCAGGCTAAGCATTGAATGCAGTCTTTTTCGCGGGCAGGATCGGCTTTTCGATTGGACAGCGGATGATCGGGCGTATCGACCATATCGTAGAGTGCAACAGGACAAACATCAGCACACACCCCATCACCAACACAAACATCCCAGTCCACCGCCACATTAGTTCCGTGAATTCCAAGTTTAGCAGGAGACTCAACAGGCCCCCAAACTTTATGACCTCTATGTTCACTTACAACTTGACGTCTAGTTTGAAAATCAGAATCAATCGGCAAAAATTAGTCACCATAACAATTTAGAAAAAGACATAGTTAAGGATTTGCTTCAAACTCCAACCCAAAATTTAGACAGATGCACCGAGGAAAAACACAAACGGACCCGGCTAAACAGAGATAAATCATAGAAATGTGGCCATTAGAATTGAACAAAAAAAGAAAAAGGGATTGATTTAGAGTCTGTTTTATGGCTTTTTGTTTAGGATAAAGATCGTTGCAATGCCGACTACTATGATTGCAATGACTATACCGATGACTGCTGGGATAAAGTATTGATCGGTTATGGATGGTTCGGTTGTTGGTGGTGCTTGTGTTGGTGCTGCTTCGTCAACTGCAAAGGCTGAGTGTGAGTTTGAGCCATAGAGACCGCCTGTGCCTTCAAATGAGGCAATCACGGTGTATGGACCAGTGATGTCAGGTATCCAGTTGAAGCTGTAGAAACCGGTTATGTCAGTAGTTGCAGTTCCAATTACGCGTATGTTGTTGTTTGAGTCGATGACACTGATTTTTACGTCAACGCCTGTAAAGTTGGTGGGTTTTGGCTGTTGCATATAGACGTATTCCATCCAGGCACTCATAGATGCATCAGAGGCAACTGGGACTCCGTTGGGGAATCTGGATGCCTGCTCATGCTGGTTGGTGCCTGCGGAGATGTCGGTAACGGTTCCGCTGATAACTACGCTCTGGCCAGCGGTAGCGGCCAGACTTGGAGCGTTTACAGTGGTTTTAGTTGGACCTTTGGCAATGCAGTAGAGTTGGTTGTCGTAGTAGTTGTAGTATACTAGTGAGCCATCGGCTAGAATACTGGTAGAGGTTCCGGTTCCGCCGGTTTGGCCTGCCCAACCTAGCATCTTGTAGATTTCTTCACCGGTAAAAGCGTCTATGCAGTATGTGCAGAAACCCTTGTATAGGGGAGCGTTTGGTGAGTGTTGATTGTTAAAGGCGTAGACTTTTCCATCAGCAATTGCTGATATAAAGGTTGGCATAAGACCCCAAACTGTATCTAAACCGCTGTTTGTATTGTTGTATCTCCAAAGTAATGATCCGTTTGTAGTGTTATAGCAGAAGATTTCGCCGCCAAAGCCTTGTGCATATAGATTTCCATATGCAGTGACTGCTCTTTGACCTGAACCTGAACCGCTACTAAAGTATTGCATTGCGTTGAGGTCTGTTTTTGTTGGACCCCAGAGGAGCTTACCGTCTTTGAGGCTGTAGCCTAGCCATTGCATTGTTTCAGCATCAGTCATAGTCCAAACTCGGTTAACTGGATCGAGAGGACCAAGTGTTCGTGTCATGTTGCCAGATGGTGCAGCATAGGATTGTTTCCATAATAGTTCGCCTACTCGGTCTTCTTCCAAGTTTAGTGCCCAAACTGTGTATGGATCAGGGGTGCCTCTGTTCGTGCTTACGCCCGCGGTTACAGCTGAGGTAGTTCCGAGAATTATGTCACCAGGTAGAACATATGAAATAGTAGGGATAGTAGATGTGCCCGTTAAATCAGCTTTTACAGTTACATTCCATGAATATGCATCGCTACAATCAATGTTTTTGCCTACTGGACGGTATTGTAGAGCGTTAGTGCCGGTTCCCGGTGCGCCTGCGGCAACATTTGGTGCAGCAGTCCAATTCCATAGAGCCAGCCAGCCAGTCTTTGTAGTAGAGTCGTAGTTTAGGAAGTATTTGACAATCTCACCGTTCTCTGTGTACGCAATAGTTCCGCCATTTGGGACACCAGTCAGGTTGAATAGATTATTGCCCGTTAGTGTGTCATATGCTATCCAAGTTTGGTTTGCTATTGGTGAAGTATTGTCATTTGGATCTGTTCGGATGTTAACCATTTGCCATAGGTAGCCGCTTGGTAGGACGCCGTGTTGGTTGGGTGATTCATAGCAGTAGAGTTGACCAAAGGTTGGGTTGATATCGGGGTTTGTCCAGAGTACTTCACCGGTTCTCAAATCCATGCAAGTGTAGGCGCCACCGTTTTGACTGCCTTCTGGGGGTTTGAAGTAAAGTCTGCCATTTACGATTAGTGCATTTACAAATCTGCCTTCGTATGAACCACCTGAATAGTATGTAACACCTTCAATAGCAGTGTCTGATCCACCGACAATACCGCCAGCTTCAAGTGGGCTGGTCCAAAGTATGTGGGAGCTTTCTGGTCCGGTTCCGCTGGACTGCCATAGGTTAAATCCGCTTTGTTGGAAGGTTCCAAGTGAGTTAGAACCCAACCAGTGTGAGGCTATGGTGTACCATAAGAAGTTCTCACCAAATATTGGGCGTGCCCAGTATTCTGTTGGAAGAGGTGTAAGGGGACTTACGCTGACTGGTTCGGTTTGTACTGTTAGGGTTGTTGTTGCGTTAGCAGGCAGGTATTTTATTCCATATCGGCTTTGCTGAGCAGTAGTTGCATTCCAAGTGTATGTTTGTCCTGCATATATGAAAGTCAAGTTGTAGGTGCCGGGTTTAGTAGGTGTGAAGCTTGTCGATTGAACGCCTGTTGTGTCAGAAATAACATCCCAAGTCTTGGTTTCTGTAACGCCGTCGGGGTCTGTTATGATGAGTTTGTAGTCATGTCGTCTAATGTTGTTGGCCTCTGATGCATCAGGTAAGGGAACGTCAACCCACATTGCAACGTAGGTTGTTTGATCTACGCCGATGGGATTGGGCGCTACCGAAACGAATGCATATGATGCCATTTCACCTGAGGTCTGTGCGTCAGCAGGTGTCACTGACAAAAGCGTTGTTGCGACCATGGAGGTTAGAAGCAATATGCTAAGTATAGTCAAGGTTTGTTTTTTCATTTTTTCTTATCTCCTATTTTTTGTAGGCTCTACAAAGTGGCAAATGGGTTTAAACGTTTGTAGCAAGTATAACTGCTGACAAACATCAAATAGGGGCATGATTGGGAAAATCTTTAAAACAGCCAACCACCCCTAGTTTTTAAAGGAGCGAGCCACCATCCAAGACCCCAAAATTCTCGATGCACTAACACAATTAGGACTCACCGAACTACAGGCCAAAACCTACCTAACACTCACACGCATAGACAAAGCAGAAGTAAAAAAAATCTCAAAACTCTCAAATATCGCCAGACAAGACATCTACCGCATACTACCCACCCTTGAAAAGCTCGGACTCGTAGAACAAATTATAGCCACACCCAAACTATACAAAGCCCTACCCCTAAACGAAGGCACCACAAAACTCTTCCAAAAAATAACCGAAGAACACACAAAACTCAAAGACACTCTCACCCTGCTAATAAAAAGCCAAGAAGAAAACCCCACAGACCAAATACAGGACAGCGACACAGAATTTATAATAACCTCAGAAAAAGAACGCCTAATGAGCAGACTAGAAAAACCAATCACTACCGCACATAACTGCGAAATGATGCTCCCCAAAAACACACTAAATTTTATAATATTTAACCTCTATGAAGCCCTAGAAACCGCCGCTTCAAAAAACGCAAAAATACAAATCATAACACAAAAAACAAACCTCAACCCAACCACCGAACGCAAAATCACAAAACTAACCACCTACCCAAACTTTGAAATCAAATACAACCTAACAAACGAAATCAGCATCATCATCCTCAACCAAGAAGAAGTAAACATCGGCCTAACCGACGGAAACGAAATCCCAAACCTATGGACCAACAACCCCCAAATCCTAAAACTATCCCAAACAACATTCAAAACCCAATGGAACAACACCACCACAAACCAAAACAACAACAACCCAACCGAAGAAGAAGAATAACCAAATACCATCGACTGGACAAACCACAAACAACCAACCGCTCAACCCATACCAAAAATCGATCACAAAACAACCCGTCTTATTCATTGAACAATCGCTAGCGGTAGCAACTGCGCTCTCCACAGTTGCACACCACCGCTAAATAACCCAAAGCAACCATCTAACAAATAATACAGGGGTCAGTTAACACCTGTCCAGTTTTTAGACAGGACCAGAACAGTTGGTCGCTGTAGTGTTCTGGGTGTTTAGGGGTTGTTTGAGGGAACAGTTGTGGTTGAAAGGTTTATCTATTTGTTAAATTCGTATTATTTTAGGAAGTTTTATTTTTGGAACAGTTTGATGTTTTAGTTGTTGGTTCGGGTTCGGGAATGTTGGTTGTCTCCGCTGCAGTGGAGCAGGGGTTTAAAACAGCGTTGATTGAGAGCAACAAGATGGGCGGTACATGCATAAACACCGGCTGTGTCCCCTCAAAGATGCTACTCTACCCCGCAGACCTACTCACCAGCTTAGGCGAAGCAACAAAAATAGGTATCAAAATCGACCACAAATCAGCAGATTTTGCCGACATTATGAACCGCATGCGAGCCCTTACCCAACACGACTCAAAACACCTATCCGCCTCGGTGGAGATCACCCCCAACCTAACATGGTTTAAAGACCCAGGCGAATTCATCTCAGACTACACCCTACAAAGCGGCAACCATACCATCAAAGCTAAAAAAATATTCATCGCCTCAGGCGCCCAAACCATCATCCCAAAAATCAAGGGCCTCCAAAACATCAACTACCTCACAAACGACACCGCACTCCAACTCCAAACCCAACCCAAAAGCATCCTTATTGTAGGAGGCGGCTACATCGGCATAGAATACGCACACTTTTTCTCAGCCCTTGGCACCCAAACCACCCTAATCCAACGCGCCAAACACATCCTACCCCAAGAAGAACCCGAAATATCAGAACTCCTGCTAAAAGAACTATCCAAACGCGTAACCATCTATACAGACTATGAAGCCCTCGAAGTCAAAAAAGATGAAAACCAAAACATAACCCTAACAACCCAAAACCAAACAACCAAAACACAAAAAGAACACACCGCACAAACCCTCATGATAGCCACCGGTCGAAGCTCCAATGCCTATCTGCTCAAGCCCCAAAAAATAGGCCTCAACCTCAATGAACAAGGGTTTATCACAGTTAATGAGTATCTAGAAACCAATAAAGAAAACATCTACGCCTTTGGAGACGCCCTAGGCAAACAGATGTTTAAACATGCCGCCAACTATGAAGCAGGCATAGTGTGGCACAACGCAACCCATGATGATCACAAAGTAGCCATGGACTTCAACGTCGTACCCCGAGGCATTTTTACCTACCCCCAAATCGCCGCAGTAGGACTAAGCGAACAGCAAGCCAAACAATACTACAACACCCTAGTCGGTATTGCAGCATACCGAGATACAGCCATGGGCGCAGCTATGGGTTTTCCAGAAGGCTTTGTCAAAGTCATTGTAGAAAAAGAAACCGGCAAAATCCTAGGCGCACACATCATCGGACCCGAAGCAACCGTACTCATCCAAGAAATCACCAACGCCATGGTCAGCGGCAACGGCGACTACAGCCCCATCGCACAAGGCATGCACATACACCCAGCACTAAACGAAGTGATACAAAACGCCTTTATCAACCTACACCAACACACCCAAACCCAACAACAATAACCAACAAAACAAGCGGGCAGATAAACAGTTATATGCGCCCAAATCCCCAGTTTATTGGGGATATTTTTAGATGCAGTTTTTTAAGGTTTCTGGAAAGAAAAATGAACATAAAGTAGCACTCTACGCACTTAGCACTTGCGTGTGGTGCAAATTAACTAAACAATTTTTAAGCGACAACAACATCACCTACGAATTTGTCGACGTAGATCTCCTAGATCCAAACGACAAAACCCAAGTACACCAAAGTATCACAAGCAAAGGCGGAACTCTAAGCTACCCAACCATCATCGTTGATGATAAAACCATCATCACCGGCTTTCGCAAAGACAAACTCAAAGAGGCTCTAAAAATTTGAGCCTAACCCTTGAAACTGTTCGCAAACGCGCAGAAGCCGACGCAAAAACCAACGGCTACTATCTTATCCCACAACCCGAGCTACTCCAGATGTTCCTTGAAGGCCTAAAAACAAACGAAGAACGATTCGGTTACCCCGTTTGCCCCTGCCGCCTAGGCACAGGAAACTTAGACATAGATCGAGATATAATATGTCCCTGTGACTACCGCGACCCTGATGTCGCCCAATACGGCGCCTGCTACTGCCGGCTCTACGTCAACAAACCCACCTACGAAAGCCAAAACCTACCCCAAGTCCCCGAACGCCGACCCAAAGAAAAAATAGACCGCGCCTATGGCACACCCACCCCCCAACAACAACCCTCCACAACAAATACTACACCAACAAACCCCCAACCCCAAACAACTGCACCAAAGCAATCTCCCGAAGTTAAAAAGCGCCTATGGTACTGTAAACAGTGTGGATATGTTGTTTATCGAGAAGAACCGCCCTATGTTTGTCCTATCTGTAGAGCAAAACAAGAAATGTTTACAAAAATCGATGCAACCATAGAATTCAGAGAGCCTCCCGGCAACTCACAGGCGTAATGAAGCCACTTTAACCGTTAGACCCTTGCAGATCCAAGAGTTCAACAAGTTACAGGCACAAATTGTTGTGACACTAAGCTTATTTGATTAGCTTTTGTGTGAGGCACGAAACGATATCACTCTACAATTGGCAATTCCTTGCAGATGTTTTCGTTTTGTTTAATCACCATGTTTAATACTTTGGAAATAAAAGTAATAATCAAAGTATTTGGCGAAGCAAATTGATTGAAGATGAAATCCAAACTTTGTTATATCGTTTCGATAGGTTAAGCACTAAAACAGTTACACCAACCCGATGCTTAATCCTTAGTCTACTTAGCTACTTTATTGATGGAATCCAATATCGAGAACTAAAAGCGGCCCTAAAAATCTCTGATGGAAAACTCATCTCCAATCTCAACCAATTAAAAACCATGGGTTACATCACCAAAACAGCGGTAAAGATCGATAAAAAAACAATCGATGTCTACACCTTAACTGAAAAAGGAAAAAAAGAACTGAACAAAATCATTGAATGGACAAAAGCCATAGAAACAATAACTAACAAGGAGACCTAGAAAATGTCAAAGATTGATAAAGTTATAGCAGTTCTTAAGCATCTAGAGGTATCGCCTAAGATCAAAGATAAACAAGATTATTGCGGGCGTTTCTTCACTCAAAAAACTGTTTTTCTAGCACAAATTTTGGGTATAGACCTAAATTATGTGTTTTCACTCTATATCGCTGGACCTTACTCGAGAGATCTTGCCATTGATTACTATGCTAACGCTGATAAAATAGAAGCAATGAATTCAAATTATACATTGACAGCAAACGAAACAGCCATTCTTGATAGAATAAAAAATTGCTCAAAACTCTATGACAGCATGGCGCTTATGGAAGCAACTACAGCATCCGTATACATAAAACATTGTAAGCCCGAGATATCAGAGGACGATTTATTTGCAACACTCAAAGAGCTCAAACCAAACCTTACAGAATATGACAGATTGATAGGTATACAAAAAGCCAAATATTTGCTCTTTAAACCGAAGTATTTAACTGAGGAGATAAAACAAGAGCTATCCGCTTGGGAAAACATAGATTAGACGGCGTGTTTAATGCATAAAATTCAGCCGAAAGATATTTGGCTAATACAGCTTCCAGATACACAAGCCAACGAACAAACCGGCGTTCGTCCAGCAGTCATCTTGGCAGTTCATTCTGATACAGCTATATCAGTAGTTGTACCTCTGACTAAAAACTTAGAAACACTACGTTTTGAATACACTTACAAAATAGCAAAGTCTCAGACAAATGGGTTAACATTTGACTCAACGGCACTAATTTTTCACATACGTTCGCTGACAAACGGCACCATAAGATTTAAAGAAAAAATTGGAACACTTGAAGAAACTGATTTTAAGAAAATCAAAGAATTAATAAAATCCTACCTTGCAATCACATAAGATAATTAGGGGGTAGTTGATTTTTCGATTTGTATCTCGATTTTATGCCAATTTGCATCTACTCCATGTAGCGTTGTCACCGCACCAGCTATGGTTCCAGCAAGGATCGATTCAACAAACTCGTTTAGAGGGATGCTTTTGTTATCTACAGTTAATTTTACGCCCATTATGCTCACCAAACTAGTTTAGGCAGAGAAAGCAAAAAAGATTGTGCAAACACCCCGCAAAAAACAGATGAATAAAAAGCAGAGTTAAAAACTAGGCGTATAGATAGTGATAGAGGTTTATTTGTGATTGATCTTGAACCCAAAGAGCGCATCCAAAAGATCATAGAGCTTCTTGAACAGCAATATCCCAAAGCTAAAACTGCGCTTACCTACACTACACCCCTTGAGATGCTCATTGCCACCATGCTCTCAGCACAGACCACCGATGTTCGAGTCAATCTCGTAACCCAGAGTCTCTTTAAAAAATATCACACCGCCCAAGATTATGCAAACGCCGATCTAAAAGAACTAGAAGCTGATATCCACTCAACAGGTTTCTATCACAACAAAGCCAAAAATCTCAAGGCCTCATGCCAGATACTTGTGAAAAAATTCGGCGGACAAGTTCCCAAAACCATGGCAGAACTACAGGAATTACCAGGGGTAGCGCGCAAAACTGCCAATGTTGTTCTCTACAACAGCTATGGCATAACCGCAGGTATTGCGGTTGATACACATGTGATGCGACTTTCCAAACGGCTCGGATTAACTGAACAGAAAGATCAAGATAAAATCGAGAAAGACCTCATGGCATTGACGCCTAAAGAAAAATGGATGAAACTAACAGATCTACTAATCTTCCATGGACGCCAAGTGTGCATGGCAAAAAGTCCTCGATGCGACATTTGTGTACTCAACAAAATTTGCCCCAGTGCCTTCACATTCAACTAACTATGAACAATGTTTAGAAAAAGATCAGTTACAACTAACACACTATTATGACGACGTAAATTAGATGATACTTTGCGTTTTTAAGTTAAACCGTGTCAAAACTCATTTTGCTCATAAACCAAACTAAAGACCATGTTCTTAAAAAGAACGCCTAAAGAAAAAGGTGTTCGGAACGGACTATTATATACAGCTCTGAGAAATAGAGGGCGGTGAAAACAAAAAAATGAAAATTGAAAAAAAACTAGTATCTTTAAGCATAATCGCCTTAGTCCTTGGAATAATAACAGTTGTACCCATAGCACTTATGCCCTCAGCAGCAGAACCCCCAGTTCCACAGGGCATCCAAATGTTGTCTGCTGAAGAATTCTATGAGCGCTATGGCACCAACGCAACAGAAGTCATAGCGTATGCTGCTGTTCCTGCCACAGACAAAGATGATTTCGTCTATGAAGAGGCTTGGGTTAAGCTTATACCTGCTGAAGAATTCTATGAGCGCTATGGCACCAACGCAACAATACCGGACCTGACTTTCTGGATGTTTGAATCTGAACCTTTTCGGATGCTTGAATCTGAACCTGGAGCGTAGGTGAATGGATAGCGACGAGTTGGAAGGTTATACGTTAAGTGTTTATGCGTATATTGTTCGTGCAGATAGACCTGTGGGGACAAGAGAGGTGACTCGTGGTGCAGAGCTTAGCAGTACCAGCGTCGCTTACCATCATCTTCAGAAACTAGAAACTCTTGGCTTAATAGAGAAAAACAGCTACGGCAACTATGTCTTAAAGGCAAAAGCATCTGTCGAGGGACATGTGTGGGTCGGCAAAAACCTCGTGCCCCGATTGATGTTTTACTCCTTCTTTTTTATAGGAGCATTCGCAGCAGAAATAAGCCTGATACTGCTCAGTTTATTTATTCTTGATAATTCAATAATTGATGTACGATTCATAGTTTTAGTAGGAATAACATTTGTAGCAATGATGCTATTTAGCATGGAAGGCTTAAAGCTATACCGTAAATTGAATCCTAAAAATGTAAATGAGAAATAACAAAAACGCAGTTTAATCACCTGTGTCATTTTTCAATACATCCACAGACAGTATACAAGTTATGGGGCTGAATTTTCACACAGACACATGCACACGTGTACTCTGGTCTGTTTGACGTTTGTATCCCTCCCTATATTTTAAGGCTTAGACTTTGCGTTATGGGACTGATGGCTCTTTTGACAGCGGTGGGTACGGTTGAATTGTTGCGGAAACAAGCTAGAGGATATTTCCTCACAAATCAGGCGATGGACAATTCACAACTGTAAACGATTGTTGAGGCAATCATTTTATATGGGCAGAGTCTTCCTTTTTATGGACGATTTTTATGGCAATCAAAATTGGTGATAGCGCCCCAGATTTCACTCTGCTCAATGTAGATATGGCGCCTGTTAGTTTACATGAGTTTTCGGGGAACAAAGTTGTTTTGGCCTTTTTTGTAGGCGCCTTTACTTTGACCTGCACCAAAGAAGCATGTACCTTTAGAGATTCTATGGCGCGCTATACAAATCTAGAGGCACAAGTTATTGGAGTGCGCGTTGATGATCCCATAGCAAATAGGGATTTTGCGAAGAAAAATCGGCTACCGTATCCAATTTTAAGTGATCCTGACCGTGAAACCAGTAAACGCTATGGTTTAGAACCTCCCAGGCATGCCATATTCATACTAGACAAAGAGGGCATAGTGCGCTACATCTGGGTTGCGCCAAATCCTGCGATGGAACCAGACTATGGGGAAATCCAAGATATTCTAACAAAAATAAGCTAACATACACAGTTATCAGCCGATCAAGGGGTATAATAAACAAAATAGTTATAGAGCACCTAACCATTAGCCTACAATAAATTAAGCATTGGAGTAACTGTTTATGCCTCAGATTCGTGTAGCAATCGTTGGCGTTGGTAACAGCGCGTGTACTCTTGTGCAGGGAACTCAGTATTACAAAGACGCAAAAGAGACTGAGTCAGTTCCCGGCTTGATGCATGTTAACTTTGGCGGTTACCATATTCGTGACATAGTTTTTGTCGCTGCCTTTGAAGTTAATAAGGATAAAATTGGCAAAGATCTTTCAGAAGCCATCTGGATAAAACCTAATGTGTGTGAGAAATTCTCTGATGTTCCCTATTTGGGTGTAAAGGTTTCACCTGCACCTATCTTGGATGGTGTTGCAACTCATATGCGTGAGGTTTTTAATGTCTATGATGACAGTGCAACCAAAGAAAGCGTCGTTCAAACCCTAAAAGATGCCAAAGCAGAGGTTATAATTAATTATCTGCCGGTGGGCAGCCATGATGCAAGTCGGTTTTATGCTCAGTGTGCCCTAGATGCGGGGTGTGCATTTGTTAATTGTATGCCTGAATTCATTGGCTCAGATGCCTCAGGGGAGTGGCCTAAGAAATTTGAAGCCGCCGGATTACCAGTTTTGGGCGATGACATCAAAAGCCAAGTGGGCGCAACCATACTGCATCGCAACCTTGTGCGGCTCTGCATTGATCGCGGAGTCATCGTTGATGAAACCTATCAACTAAACTTGGGCGGCGATACTGATTTCCAAAACATGACAGAAGAACACCGCCTCAAGTCTAAGCGTATTAGCAAAACTGAGGCCGTGACCAGCTTGGTGCCCTATGCAGTGCCAACCCGTATTGGTCCAAGCGATTATGTGGAATTTTTGGGGAATAAAAAAATCTGCTACATAAGTCTCAAAGGCCGCAAGTTTGGCAACCGCCCCATAAACATAAGCGTTAAACTCGAAGTTGAAGACAGCCCCAACAGTGGCGGTGTCGTCATTGATCTTATCCGAGCTGCAAAAATCGCTCTAGATCGCAAACTCAGCGGTGCGCTAATCAGCATGCCTGCATATGCCTTCAAGCATCCACCCAAACAAATCCCAGACAGCCAAGCACACCAATGGACCGAAGAGTGGATTGCAGGAAAACGCGAACGCTAACCCCGCTCATCTTCTTTCCCACTAAACCTTTTATAGGCTTTCTCTGTTGGTTATCTTAGGAAGCTACAGTTATGGTTAGAGTTGAACAGTACGAAGTGCCCGAGGGCCTCTACTATAGCAAAGATTTTGCCTGGGTTAAAATTGAAGACGGCAAAGCCCGGGTAGGTATTACCGATTATGCCCAAAAAGCACTGCGCGAAATCGTCTACGCCGAACTTCCCAGTAAAGGCACCGAGGTCAAACAAGGCGAACCCTTTGGAACTCTTGAATCAGTAAAATCAGTTTCAGATTTGATTGCAGCCATTAGCGGAACCATCGTAGAAGTCAACGAAGAAGTCCAATCCAACCCCGAGATGCTAAACGACGACCCCTACGATAAAGGCTGGCTACTCCTCATCAACCCCAGCAACATAGAGGGCGATCTAGCCAATCTTATGGATTTTGACAAAGCGGTTGAGTGGCACAGAACACAAACAACAACAGCAAACCAAGAATAATTGGCGAAGAATATGGTGCGGCAAATAGTTATTATTGGAGCTAGTGCAGCAGGTATAGAAGCAGCCGCAGCCGCACGTAAAAAAGACCGCACCGCAGAAATCATTCTTATCACTCAAGAAAAGACCGCGGGATATAGCCGATGTGGCCTGCCCTTTGTCATAGCTGGACACATCCCCAACTTTAGAGATTTAGTGGTTTATCCCCCAGCATTTTTCCAGATGCAAAAACTAGATCTGCGCACCCAAACCAAAGTTAGCGCCATAAACACCAAAGACAAAACCCTAACGATCCAAACCAAAGAAAACAGCACCCAAAGCCTACCCTACGATACCTTGGTGATTGCCACCGGCGCAGAACCCTTTATGCCGTCCATAAAAGGAAAAGAAAAAGCAGGCATTCACTCGCTTCGCACCCTCGAAGATGGCGAAAAAATCGATGCCGCCATAAAAGCAGGTGCCCAATCAGCTCTTATTATGGGCGCAGGACTCATCGGACTAGAACTAAGCGCAGGCTTAGTGGAGCGGGGACTCAAAGTTACCGTAGTTGAGATGCTACCACAGATTCTACCTCAATTTCTCGATGCTGATATGGCAAAGCTAATTCAGCAACACCTCGAAGAAAAAGGAATAACAATTCTGCTAAACACCATAGTAGAAGAATTTTTAGGCGAAACCCAAATCAGCGCAGTCAAAGCAAACGGACAAGTTCTCGAGGCAGATCTGATTATCAGTGCCTTTGGGGTGCGCGCATCAACCAACCTCGCCAAAGAAGCCAATATCCCCTTAGGCGAAACCCAAGCAATTAAAACAAATGCACGCATGGAAACTGAGATCAAAGACGTTTACGCTGTGGGCGACTGTGCCGAAGCCCCCAGCCTAATCACCCATCGCCCCACCTGCGCGCAACTGGGCACTATTGCAGTAAGAGAAGGCAAAGTGGCAGGCACAAACGCAGGCGGCGACTACAGCCTATTTAACGGTGTTTTAGCCTCAGCGGTCACCCAGCTCTTTGATATCCAAGTAGCCAACACCGGACTAACTCAGACTGCCGCACAGCGCAACCGTATCGAAGTTATCACTGCAACTGTGAGCAGTAAAACCAGAGCCAGCTATTTCCCAGGCACCAAACCCATAAAAATCAAACTCGTTGTCGAAAAAGAATCCAAACGCATCATCGGCGCTCAAATCGTTGGAGGCGAAGAAGTCACTCAGCGCATAAACAGTCTCTCCTTTGCCATCCAACAAGGCATGACCATCCAAGAACTCGCCAAAGCAGACACCGCCTACGCACCACCCCTATGCGAAACCTGGGAACCCATGATCCTAGCAGCTGAAATGATCCTTATGAAACTACGCTAAAAAAGAAAAGAAGCAGATTTGCAATTGCTTTGCTATGGGTGTATTCATCGCTTAGAGGGATAGGAGAAATTCTTCTTCGCGGTGTCTATTTTTCAGTAGCTCTTCTGATTTTTGGTTCAATTTTGAGTTAAGCGACGTCTCAATTGTATTCATGTTAGTTAGCAAGCGGTTCATCTGCTCTGCGTTGTCTTTGACTTGGTTGCGTATTGATAAGTCGGTAAAGATGTTATCGAACCAAAAATCGATGGTACGTTGACTAGAGGAGATTTCGTTGAACCCCGACACGGTCAAACCCTCAACATCGTTGAGTTCAGATTGTAAATTGCTTAATTGCGATGAGAGAAGGTGATAATTTTTTTCCGCTTCGTCAATATGAGAATATTTTTTCACGTGAGTGATGATGCCGCCCCGTGTGAATGCATCATATGTTGCCCAATTCTGGGCACTTTTGAGGGATTTAAGCATAGTTTTTACCGTTGATTTAGCATGAGCTAAGGCAGTAATCGCCTGTTCAATCTCAGTTATTTGCGCAATGATAGCATTTCGTTCAGTTTCCAATTCTACATATTGCGCGCCTTCTGACGCAACTTGCTGGTTGCTGACATCGCTCCGCTTGTTTTCCAGTTCTGTTTGGTAGGTTTCTTTGTCAGCTTGCAAGGATAAAATGTCGAAAGCCAGTTCAGTTTTCTCCTGCTCAAGACACACAAGATTTGTAACGGCACGGTCATACGCAAGCTTGGCGTCTATTTCCTTGCGTTGCTCTTTTTCCAGTTTGCCATCATATTTTCCGGCTATTTTAAACATGAAAGCCGAAAGTGAATTTTTTTGTATACGTTGCACATCACGACAATCCTGCTCATAGCGCCGAAGCAAAACAGAGACAGTACTTGTTGCCTCCAAAATCTCCTTTTCTAAAAGATCCATTCTTTTTTCAAACATCGGCAACGTTAGTACCCGATCGCGCAATTCAAACAGATTCATATCCATTTTCTCTATTCACAGTATAAATAAGGTTTCCTCGACACAAACTTCGTGTCAAATTTTATGAAAATGCGAAGCCCATTTAGAGCCAAGCAGTCACTTGAAACTCAGAGACCATAGATAAATGAAGAGGAGGTTGAATTAGAGTGGAATGTCTTCTTTGGGTGCAAAATTGGCGGCAAAGGTCCATATGTTTGCTATGCCGTTTTTTAGGCGGAAAACAGAAAACATGTTATAGAAATCCTGCTTGGTGGCACAATTGGCTTTCCAGCTTTGCATAAAAACACGGGTAGGATGGTTGGTTATTTCATCTTTGAGGGCTGGGTCATCCAATTTTTCAAGGGTGCCGCGCACGCGAATTTGTATGTTTTGGGTTGCATCGTAGAAGCACATTTGCACATGGGGATTCTTTAGAATTTGATGATATACCTCTTTTTGTGGGCCTGTGTGGAAGATAATGCCTGATTCATCGGCTCTATAGAGCATCATGCCTCGAACACGAGGTTCAGTTCCTTCTACAGTTGCCAAAAAGAACACGAGATTTTTGTTAAGCAGATCAAATATCTGTGATTTTTGCAAGAGATCAACACCTAACAAAATTGACCCCACACAACATAAAAACATTCAGTATTTGAGAGTGCTGAGTTAGTCAGGGTTTTTCTGGAAGAGTTTGAGTATCAATTTTTCACCTAACCATCCCAAAACAAACAATACACAAAAGGGACCTAAAAAGAGACCGAAAACGATTTCGTTATTCTGAGTTGCCGCTTGTCCCAAAATATCAGGAAACAAAATGAGACCTGCAAAGACTAGGCAAACGGTCAATATGAATACAACACTAAACGTTAAGAGTTTCATACGATTCCTTGGGGAGGTTGGATAGTATTATCGTTACAAGCACTGCTTAAAAACCAGCCGCATATTTGATGACAATGATTTGCTTTTCGCAGAGGCTTTGGAGAATGTGTTTACTTGTGATTGTTTCCATGTTGCTCCATTGGCTTGGCTATAAGGCAATAGATTACTAAGGGGCCATCACTGGTTCTAATTTTAAGGCTCAGACAGAGTTTTTACGAAATACATAAGAGAAAACATGGACTTTGAATAGGTAGGCCTGCTCTTTGCGTGTTAAACTCACTGTATTAGGTATTGTTCAAGGTGTTGGTTTTCGTCCCTTTGTTTATCGTACTGCGGTTAATCAGGGCTTAGTTGGGTATGTTCGTAACAGAGGGGATGCTGGAGTTGAGATACTAGTTGAGGGCAGTGCCCAAAATATTGAGCGGTTTATGGCGGTGTTGATAGAGGAGAAGCCGCCGAGGGCAAGAATTGAGCAAATCAAAAAAACGGAATTGCAAGGTGTTAATCAGTATAGTAGTTTTAGTATTTTTGAGAGCGTGCAAGAGGGTGAGATTGGAGGTTCAATCATTCCCGCTGATATTGCTGTTTGCAATCAATGCTTAGGGGAGCTTTGTGATGTAGTGGATCGGCGGCAGGATTATTTTTTTATAACTTGTACGGATTGTGGGCCTCGGTTTACCATAATTGATCGGCTTCCCTATGATCGGGAGAACACCGCTATGCACGAGTTTGCTCTATGTAACGCTTGCAGAGAGGAGTACAAAAACCCGGTGAATCGGCGGTTTCATGCTCAGACTATGGCGTGTCCTGTTTGTGGGCCTCAGGTTTATCTCACAACCAACAAAGGTGATCCCATAGAGATTGGTGATCCGGTTCGAGAGGCAGGCAAGTTGCTCTCAAGAGGTAAAATTTTGGCTATCAAAGGATATGGAGGGTTCCATATTGCGGCGTCTACAACACTTGAGGCTCCGCTTTTGAGACTCAGAGAAACCAAGCATCGACATGAGAAGCCGTTTGCGGTTATGGCTAAGAGTTTGGAGGCAATTGAGGAGGTTTGTGAGGTGAGCACTATTGAGCGGCAGCTACTTGTTTCGCCTCAGCGTCCCATAGTTTTGCTCTCTAAAAAAAAGATCTGTGATTTTTCGGGTTTGGTTGCACCGGGGCTTCATAATATTGGGGTTATGTTGCCCTACACTGCTTTGCACTATATGCTCTTTGATCAGGTGGATGATGATGCGTTTGTTATGACCAGTGCGAATCCTGCTAATCAGCCCATAGTGAAAGATAACGCTGAGGCTCTCAGAGTTCTGGGGGAGTCGGTGGATTATTTTCTGTTTCATAATAGAAGAATTGCGCAGCGTTGTGATGATAGTGTGATGCGTGTTCATAACAACGCTGATGCGGTGTTTTTGCGTCGGGGCCGGGGGTATGCTCCTGAGCCGATCCGTCTCAAGCATAGGGCTGGGCGTTGTGTGGTTGGTTTGGGGGGTGAACTCAACAATACGGTTTGTGTGTTGGGTGAGGATAGGGCTTTTATCAGTCAGCATATAGGGGATGTGGAAAACCTAGAAACGCGGGCGTTTCTTCAAGAGGCTCTTAGTCATCTGCAGTATCTTACAAACACTCAAGCTGAGGTGGTTGCTTGTGATATGCATCCTAAATTTACCACCACTCAGATAGCTAAAGAGATGGCTGAGGCAAGGGGGTTGGCGTTGGTTTTGGTGCAGCATCATTATGCGCATGCCGTAGCGTTGATGGCTGAGCAGGGGTTGGATAGTTTGGTGGCGGCGGTGTGTGATGGGTATGGGTATGGTTTGGGTGGTGAGGCGTGGGGTGGGGAGATTTTGCATACTGTTTATGGTTTATCGGAGTTTAGTCGGTCGGCGCATTTGGAGGCGCAACCGTTTTTGGGGGGAGATTTGGCTAGCCGCTATCCGTTGCGTATGGCCGCAGGTATACTGGGCAAAGCAGGGGTGGATGTGGAGGCGTGGCTTATTAAAAACCGGGTTCATCTGCCGCATGGAGAAGGGGAGGCTAAACTTATAGCCGATCAGCTCACGTCGGGCAGGGGGTTTGTTGAGACGACCAGTTGTGGGCGGGTGTTAGATGCGGCGGCAGCCGTTTTGGGGGTTTGTTTTGAGCGTAGCTATGAGGGAGAGCCGGCGCTCAAGTTGGAGTCAGCAGCACTGTTGGGCAGAGATGTTTTAGGCTTAGAGCCTATTGTGCACAAAGGGGTTTTAGATACTACTCAGTTGATGGGAACAGTTTATGAGGAAGTGGGTAGAGTAGCGGTTGAAAATTTGGCCCGCTCGGTTCATGCTTATCTGGGCAGGGGATTAGCAGAGTTAGCTATCCAAACCGCAGAAGCACAAAAAACAAGAAATGTTGGGTTAACGGGGGGTGTTGCCTGTAATCAGCTGCTGACGGGGTATATGCGCCAAAGAGTTGAAGCTGCGGGGTTAGATTTTTATGTGCACAGAACCGTTCCAGCGGGTGATGGGGGGATCTCGTTGGGTCAGGTGGTTGCGGCATCATTTTCGTAGTTTAGACCAATCTGTTTTTATCGCGCCAAACCAGTTTGATTTGGTGTTTGTTTATGTGTTTAGCCATTCCCGCAAAAATTATTTCTCTCCAAGGTGAAAAAGCCCAAGTAGACTTTGGACAAAATGTACTGCGCGACATAAACGTCTCACTTGTGGAGGCTAACATAGGCGAGTATGTACTGGTTCACGCAGGCTATGCCATAGAAGTGATTGAAGAAAAAGACGCCCTAGAAACCCTAAACCTCTGGAAAGAAGTTTTAGCCTCAGCAGGAGAATAGATGAGGAGGACTCTCGATGGTAGAGATGGTGGGGCAGTTTAGAAACCCGAAAACAACACAAGATATAGTTCAAAAAATCCACAACCTCACAACAGCTAAAGCAGACCCGATTAAGATCTGTCATGTCTGTGGAACCCATGAATGGACCATAACCCACTATGGGTTGCGTAGTCTGCTGCCCTCCAACATAGAAGTTATCGCAGGCCCAGGATGCCCCGTATGTATTGTGCCCGCCTCAGAAATTGACCACACCATAGAACTGGCCAAAGAAGGCAAAGTCATCACCTGCTTTGGAGATGTTTTGCGCGTACCGGGAAGCCAAGCCACCCTTATAGAAACAAAAGCCATTGGATCAGACGTACGGGTGGTCTATGCAGTCTCAGATGCCATCGAGATGGCAAAAAAAGAACCGCAAAAAGAATTTGTGTTCTCAGCGGTCGGATTTGAAACCACTGCACCCATTACCGCAATCGAAGCCCTAAGCGAATTACCCCCAAACTTTAGCTTTCTGGTTTCCCACCGCCTAATTCCACCAGCAATGGAGATGCTCCTAGGCATAGAAGACCTCCAAATCGATGGATTCATCGCACCCGGCCATGTAAGCGCCATAATCGGATTAAAACCCTATGAACTCTTCACAAAAATTTACCGAATGCCCACCGTAGTGACAGGCTTTGAACCCAACGACGTCCTTATGGCAATCTATATGCTGCTAAAACAACACAACACAAACAAAGCCCACCTAGAAAACGAGTATAGCCGCGTAGTTAAACCAGAAGGCAACAAAAAAGCACTCAAAGCCATCCACCAAGCCTTCACCACCACAACAGGCACTTGGCGAGGCATCGGACAACTCGACAACTCAGCCCTACAACTCAAAGACCAACTCGCCCAATACGATGCCCGCAAAAAATATCATCTTAAACCCATCCAAAGCAAAGACATACCCCAAGGATGTCAATGCCACCAAATCATAGTCGGAAAAATCAAACCCAACCAATGTCCCCTATTTCTCAAAACCTGCACCCCAACAAAACCAATCGGCGCCTGCATGGTAAGCAATGAAGGCACCTGCAGAGTTTGGGCAAAAAACACGGAAATAAACACGACTCAACCATAACAAAAAAAGAGGCGATAAGCAACCCTCTAACGCAGGGTGCCCACTACAAGAGTTTTTATCGCAACAATAGTAGACTAAGCAGGCAGGTTAGTGTCGGCAACCGCAATCTCTTTCGGCTTTTTTTGATTTCATACAAAGAGCCAAGCTAACAGTGGTTAGTGCAACGCCAAAAAACGCCAATGCTAAAAATTTCTTAGAATGATGCAAAATTTTCACCACTCAAAAAACGGTTATTATAACAGATAAAGATGCGTTGTTACTCTAAAGAGCACCAAAAAGGCGCTCAGAGCATAAAATACCTAAAATAGGCAATTAACGTATGGCTTCGCTGATTTTTGATTCACGTTTTGTGCTGGTAACTTCTTTGAAGAGCTCTAGACACTCTTCTTTTGTGGGCGCTTCAATACAGATGCTACCGTAGGCACCTATATCGATGCGATAGTTCCGTTCCACACGTTCTTTTCGTTCTAAATCTTCTATTTGTTCCAAACTTTTCCCCTCTCAATTAGATTTACACAAAGTACATACATCAGTTATATTCTTAATTTCTTCTGATCGCTAACCATTCAAGAGCAGAGAAACAAGCACTAACACAACAAAAACAGAATAACCCAAAAAAACCGGCTACCAGTATTTGAGCAGTTTTAGTTTGTTTTTTGAGTAGATTAGAGAAGCTATTTTGAGAGTCATATGCACAGTGACTAAGATAGTGACTGGCCTTGTCTTGTAAACACCGTTTAAGGGTGCAATTGTCTATGGTGATATCGTTTAAATAAAAGAACGGCTACAGGGATTGTAATAATTAGGATCACTACAACAAGCAAGAGCTCAAGGAGAAAATAGTCACCACCAAAGACATTAGCTGGTGGATCTGTAACGATAGCACACATCTGTGAAACAAATGCAAATGGTTCATATGTGTAAGCCACAGAGCAGATAAAAAGTTCACCGTTACCAACCGCAGGTGCAGAAAAAGTTGTATCGCCGGGTGAATCTATTGAGTAATTCCAAATTTTTGTACCCGTGGTGGCTTTTAGGGCGTAGATGTTTTTGTCAGATGCACCAAAGTAAACTATGCCGTTTTTAACCGCTGGATCAGAAGAAGCAATACGCTCGGGGGAAGAATAATTCCAAAGTTGGCGTCCACTTTTAGCGTCAAGTGCATAACAAACAGAATAAGAGGGATCATTGGAACCCATGAAAACTTTACCGTCAACCACTACAGGTGAAGCCATCTCGTCGATTCCGATATGCCATACTTCAGCGCCAGTTGCTAAAGACAATGCATAAAGTTCATAGGGGGTTGAATAAAAGAGCATACCATCAGCAATAGCAGTCGCAGACATAGCGAAAACATTTTGCCAGTGAGGGGTATGATTCCAGATTTGCTCACCAGTTAAAGCATTTAAAGCGTAAATACCTCTCCATGTACGACCGCCGCCAATGTAGACCCGCCCATTATAAACCACAGGTGTTATACAAAAAAGGTTATCAGTTGTATAGGTCCAAATTTCAGACCCATCCAAAGCATCTAGGGCATAAACAACACCATTGGCGGTTCCAAAGTAAACTATGCCATTAACTACAGCAGGCGTGGTCCCTTCTCCAGCAGGGTAACTCCAAATTTTTGTACCGGTTAAAGCATCCAGTGCAAACAAGCCTTCATCAGAACATACATACAAAATGCCCTGAGCTACAACTGGACACGCATTCACAGTGTATATGCTAATTGTGAAATTCCAGATTTGCTCACCATCAGAAGCCCTTAGAGCACAAATATTGCCAGCCCCAGTTCCAACATATAGTAGTCCATTGTCAACCACTGGCGACGACCAAAAGCCCTCGGGTATGGAAACGGTCCAATTTTGTTTAGGCATAAGCTCTGAATCATAGTGTGATATAATGCCGCTTTGCGAAGGATTCGCACGTAACATCACCCAGTCAGCATCAGCACACGGAAGCAACATAGACCCAAAGAGGAAAAATACAAAAATAAGCGCCAATGCATAAATCAGTCGCTTCAAACGGAGTCACTATTCACATATTTAATAAAGACCGTTAAAAAGTTTACTTAACAACTGAAAATCAAGCAAGTGATAACTCAAAACATTGTTGGAAATAATCAGTTCAAACCAGACGGAATTTTCGACCCGTTATGATTCACGCCCAACACAAGATCTGCCACACAATACTACAAACAATACGAAACATCTAAGAAAACTACAACCAAAAAATTTGCAGATATTGTTAACAGATTCGAGGTATGGGGTCACCGATTGGACGGGCTACTATGCGTTTGCCGCCAATGACTGTTTGCATTGCCACGCAGTGGAACTGTTGGGTGGCTTCGCCAATTATTTGGGCATCTTTCCCCTGAGGAGTCTTTTGTAGAAACGCGAGGGTTTCCTGTGCCTTTTGGGGGGTAACACCGATGATGAGTTTACCTTCGTTGCCGATTTCAAGAGGATCTAACCCCAGCATTTCACAGGCAGTTTGTACGTCTTGTCGGATGGGGATTTTGTCTTCCTCTAGCAGAATGCCGGCTTGGGATTTCTCGGTCCATTCGTTTAGGGCATCAGCTAAACCGCCGCGGGTAGGATCTTTTATGGCAACAATTCCACCGACTTCGCCCAGCAATGCCTGTACTAAGCGGTTAAGGGGTTGGACATCAGATTTTATGTCGCTTCCAAACTTTAAGCCCTGCTGGGCGGAGAGCACCGCTAAACCATGATCACCAATAGTGCCTGTTAGAATTATTTTATCACCCTCTGCCAAGTTGGAATCCAAAGTCCAACGGGCGCTAAATTCGCGGGTTTGGCGAACAACCTCGAGGTTGTGGTCTAATGCGGGGGTGCGTTTACCTATACCCGAAACGTTCATAACTAATCCGCCCAAGGTGCCTTTTTCGACGACTTTGGTGTCGCCTGTAACGATACCTACCTCAGCTTGGATGCAGGCTTCCTGCATGCTACTTAAAACCCGCTCCAAATCCGATAGTAACAAGCCTTCCTCTAGAATTAAACCGCAGGCTAAGGCTATTGGTTGGGCGCCAAGACAGCTAATGTCATTGACCGTACCGGAGATGGCAATGTGTCCGATGTTGCCGCCGGGGAAAAATATTGGTTTTACTGCATGGGAGTCACTTTTAAAGACGATATCGCCAACAACAGCAGCATCATCCATGGCTTCAAGGGGAACCTCTGCATTACCTATACCGCGAAAGGTTTTGACGATATAGTTTTTGACAAGCTCATGCATGACGGTGCCGCCTGCACCGTGCATCAGAGTAATTTTTTCATCTTGCGCTGTCATCTATTTGCGCCTCGGGAGATAATAGTAGGTAGTGTCTGGGAGTGAAACATAAACAAATCGCAATCAAGAACAAAATTCTGCACATAAGAATCAGCGGCTATTTCAGAGAAAGATAATTGGTATGGAAATAATTTATAGGCGTTGGGTGTACTTAGGGTTAAGAGGGAGAATAGTGAGCGCAGACAGAGAGAAACTCGATCAACTGCTAGCTAAGGTTGAGGAGTTAACAGCTACTCTAAACAAGGCTTCAAACGAGCTACGTGAGGTCTATGCGGCATTAAAATTATTGGCCGTTGGACAAATTACGGCACCTAAAACGGTTTCTGCGTCATCCTCAGCACTCTATGCCACATCACCACCTCCACCGCCACCACAAACAGCACCCAAACCAACAACCCCGCCAGCACCAACAGCTTCAGCTGAACCCTCAAGACTACGCGCGCTAGATGACATCCGTATGAGTTTTCCCGAAGAACTTGAAGCCCGTTTGGCATTTGAAGAAAAAGACGACTACATCATAATCAAACCCAAACAGTTTCTAGGCAGCGACAACTTTGCTAAAATCGCATCCGCTGTGCGCGGCATGGGCGGAGAATACATAAGCGCAGGCAGAGACAGCCACTTCAGAGTACCCAAGAAAAAAATCTAAGCACTAAATTATCTCAAAACTTTGAAACTCTGCTTGATATGGCTCCCAAGCCACAGCTACACCTGTTACTGATGCACCTCTTGGACCAACACGGCAAAAATCAACTACAGCCCTGACTGAGGCATCTTCGCCTTCAAAAACTGCTTCCACGCTACCATCATCAAGATTACGCACCCAACCAGTTACGCTTTGATGTAGCGCTTGATTTTTGGTATTTTGCCGAAAATAAACACCTTGAACTTTACCACTGATATATACATGTGCACGAGTTTTGGTCATGCCAAAGTGTTTAGCAGCTGATTTTATTAACGTTCCCTACCACACATACAAACCGCTCATTAAGTTCACGTATACTATAGCGATCATTTTCGGCTTGTTCACTTTTAGTTATCCCTCCCCTGTCTATGAGGGTCGGTTGGTGGTTTGGTTTAAAAGCAGTTTTCATCGATGATGTATTGGAGACGTGTATGTTCACAACCAATAGTAGCAGTGGAAAATTGATAGTTTATGCCTCAGCGGGATCTCAAAGTAGAACTCGTTTTGAATCGGTGCAACAAGCCGCTAAAGAAACTGCGAAGCGTCTAAACCTTGATTTTGAGATTATACGATTTAAACGTTCAACCCTGCCCATCTATGTGTACTATGAAGAAAATCTTAACGGAGAACCAATCCCGATTTATTGTGATGAGGGAAAAATTGCAGGTCTAGAGGAAATTTGTAACGCCATGCGTAATATGATGTTTGTGTTGTCCTTTCACCCAAAGCATCCGTCGCTGGCGCAAATGAGAAATGAACTGACTAAACTTTCCTAAACCGTATTGCTTGGTTTTCAAGCCCGACTTCATAGATTTGGTTAACGTCAAAGTTTATGCCTAAACTGTCGTATTCATGCTCCGTTAGGAACAGAATAATTTTAGGAGTGGCCATTTGGTTACGCTGGGGCAGAAACGGCATCTGGGTTTGAAGCGCCTGCATGATATCTTGCGCCATCTTGGCATCATCAGACTGCGGCCGCACAATGTAGGGATTAACTTCACGTTCTTCAAGCAACTCAATTCGTTTACCTAGATTACCATCTAAATCACGGGTGGATTCAATTTTGTTGACTCTTACACGGAACAAGCTATTCACACTCTTCTTAAGGATAGCAAACCCTTGAATTTAAACTAGCCAGCCCAACCAACACCACAACGATTTTAGCTGTACCTCAAACGCCACTTTTAACTAAAAGACTATATAAGGTCACACTCGATAGTTTCTTTGGGCGCAGATATGGATGTATTTGAAGCAGTTAAAGCGCGGCATTCAATCCGCAGCTACCAAGACAAACCAGTACCAAAAGAAAAACTAAAAAAGATCTTAGAGGCAGCACAATTAGCACCATCAGCGCGAAACATTGCACCCTGGCACTTTATCGTAGTTAGTGATAGAGAAAAATGTCAAACCCTCGCCAAAGGAGCCTACGCCAAATTCACCGCACAAGCACCCATAGTTATAGTGGCATTAGGTGATAAGAAAGCCTCAGAAAAATGGCATGCCATTGATACGTCTCTGGCAATAGAGAACATGATTTTGACAGCAGTCGCAGAAGGACTAGGAACTTGCTGTGTGGGTAGCTTCAACGAAGCGGATGTCAAAGAAACACTCAAAATCCCCGACAACTTTGAGATCATCGTTATGTTAACGATTGGTTATGCTCAAGAAAAACTGGATTTAACCAGTAAACTTTTGGGAATAATACACAACAAAAAAGCCCTCAACGAAATCACCAGTGCAGAAGAATACGGAAAAACGCTCGCACTCTAAATGCATTTTACCGGGCTCTTGTCAACATTCTTTAACTGGTGACAATTTGTCACCATGTCAGTTACTACAAATTTAATGGTTTAGGCTATTTTTTCTTGGTGCCTTTGCCTGCTTTGGCTTTTTGTTCTAGTTTTGCGGGAAGGTATTCATCAACGATGTAGGTTAGTCCGTATCTGCTGAAAGCTTCAAGTTCGGTTTTGCGTTTGATTTTTAAGAATACTTTGATTTCGCGTTGCCAGACGGGGTCGTTTTGGTATCGGGGGTCTTTTTGAAGTTCGTAGAGTCGTTTGATGTCTACTTCATCGAGGGGGTCGGTGGGTAGTTTGTAGTCAATAATGTCGCTTGCCCAGACTCCGCTCCAGACAGCATCGGGGGTGTTTAGGTCGCGTAGGTGAGCGGCGTTGGCTGAGCCGCTGATGATAACTTGGGCGATGTGCATTCCCCAGGGGTCGCCGTCAGTTAGGATGTAGACGGGCAGGCCTAGTTCGTCGTGGAGTCGGCGTATGAAGCTACGGGTTTGGCGGGGTGCTTGGCCTCCGCAGGAGATAAGGAGAGATTTGTGTTTGTTGTGTACGTTTTCTTCGATAAATCGGGTGAAAAGGGCACCTTTTTCTATGGCTATGACTTTGTCGGCGCTGGTTTTTATGAAGTCGGCTGAGGTGATAGCGGGGCCGATAAGGACGCCGTCGGGGTGGCTGGTTAGGTTGACGGTTTTGCCTTCATATCCCGGTACGGTGTAGCCGACGTCTATGTCACCAAATATGGCGCTACGTTCTTCGGGAAAGATGTTGAAGTCTTCGCGTGCAAAGCCGGTTAGGGTTTCGAGGTCGGTGATGATGTTGTTTGATTCTTGCTGATCTTGGAAGGTCATTTCGTAGGCTTGTGCGGAGTAGTAGACATCTCTTAGGGTGCTGGTTTTGCGGTGGCTGGTTAGTTCGTTGCTAAATAGTGCTACCCAAGCTAGTTGGGTGAAGGGTTTGATGTGGCGAATGTTTCGGGTGCTTCGGCCGACGCTTTTTTCGCCTAGGACGTATTGTCGTACGGCTTCGTCGTAGGTGATGTTTTCGGTGCTTCGGCTGGGCATGGTAACGGAGGGGAATTGGCCTTCTTCTAATTGGTTATAGATGTTTTTGCCGAAAGCTTGCAGACGGTTTAGGACGTCTTGTTTTCGTTCGGATATCTTAGCTTTCTTCTGTGCCATATTTTTGTACACTCTTTAGCAGTTTTTCTATGTCGGGTTGTTTTGTTTCTTTTGCTAGGGTTGTGGAGAATTCGGCGATTTTAGGCAGATATTTACTAAATATGCCCAGTCGTTTCTTTTCGTTATGTACGTGTTCTTGTCGGGCGAGGAAGTGTTGAAGTTGTCTTGCTACTTCGCGTATTGCGTTGGCTTCTTCGCGTCTGACTTCGGGGCGGTCTGAGATGAATTCTTTGCCCACGGTTTTGTAGGGTACTTTTGTGCTACAGATATGCACCACTATAGCAACCGGCATGTCAGGGTGGACTTTGTAGCGTTTCCAATTTACGTTGGCAATTACGCGGTAGGCTACGTCGCTTGCTTCATCGTAGAGCAGGGGGATTTTGTTAGCATAGCGGTAAATAACAAAATTGCTGCGTTTGGGTACACCGCCGCCATATGCCATGGCCATCTCGACTATGAAGGGGTGGCCTGCATAGGTGCTGGGTTTGCGTTGATGTACAACAAGGTACTCAGGGTTGAGTTCTTTTGTGACACCTGCTTTTAGGAGCTCTTCACCCAGTGGTGAGAGACAGCTTGCGTCGGGGGGTAGGAAGTCTTTGTATTTTTTGAGGTTTTGCATCAGCCGCACGATTTCTTCGTGGGTGAGCTTTTTGGGGTTTTTGTTAGCTGGAATCCCGGCGAATTCTAGGAATTTTTGGGCAGTTATTTCGCCGACGCGGTGGAAGTGTCCGCGTAGAAATGTAGACATGTTCATAAATTCAGTTATTTGGATAAGTCTTTGCAACAACTCGACGTCTACGCCGTAGGGGTGGGGCATGGTTTCTTTGGGTGGATCGGGCATGGTGGTTGTTGCACGTGTAAATTTGTAGAGGCGCCCCTTGGGATCTACAAAGGTGAGATTGGCATAGGGATTAACCATGGCTGTTTGTTTAAAGTATTCAATAATTTTGGGCATGGCACGTAAATAGTCGCCTTCGAGGGTGAACTCGATTATGGTGCCGCGCCAATTGTCTTTGTTTATGAGGACTTTGCGATCCAAGATTATGGGTTTGTTGCGCTGAATATCGATCATTAATTTAAAGATGTAGATTTTTTCTTGGCCGGTGCTTGAGGTTACTGTGACGGGTTGGTGGGTGGTGATTTGTCCATATAGAACCGCCATTTTGCCGCCAAGTCCAAAGGTGCCGCGGGCTTGTTTGAGTTTGTATTTGCTTCCATAGAGTACCTGACCAAATGCGGATGGGATGAAGCGTGAGGGGATGCCGCAACCGTTGTCTTCGACTCTGAGTTTGTAAACTTGAGTTTCTTTTGTTGCCTCAGATTCAAAGGATAGACGTACATAGATATTGGGGGGAATTTTTTGGCTCTCAGCCGCGTCGAGGCTGTTTTCTACTGCTTCACGTATGGCAACAAATATGCTTCTGGAGGGGTTTGATAAGCCTGCTATGTCTCGATTACGGTAGAAAAAATCAGAGGCACTCATTTCTTCAAAGGTTGCTTGAGACACTTGCTGCTTACACCACTTTCCCATTTTTAGGTTTGCGAATGCTTAGTATACTTGATGCTTGTTCTTTAAGTTAACTGCATCACACGTATAAAGCATACGTTCTAAAGCACCAGCCACAACCTGTTTTAATGGAAAACTTGCCGTAAAAATGTCAAATACTCACTCACAAAGAAGAGATGAGACAAAAAATAACACAATTCGTCTCTCTTCTCACACCACATAATATAGTATACGCGTACAGGTAAATTGTAGGCTAAGGTATCAGGTTAATTAACAAATCAAAATTTTTTACGATCATCATGTGCATCGCTTGATGTACAGATAAAAGGTTGGCCAGCTAACAAGGGTTAGTTGGGGGTTTTTTGCCGTTGTAGTCGGTTTTGAGGACGTTCATACCGGTTATGACTGCTTCCATGCTGGCTTTGACGATATCTTCACGAAGACCCATGGCAGTAATGGTTCGGTTGCCTTTGCGCATGTGCACAACGACTTCAACCATGGCATCGGTTCCGCCTGTGATTGCTTTGACGTTGTATTGTTCAAGGGTTATGGGTTCGGTTTCGACTATGGCGTTTTTGACGGCATTTATTGCAGCGTCTACAGGTCCGACTCCGATGGCACTGCCCCAGAGGTCTTTGCCGTAGACTTTTAGGCGTACAGAGGCGGTGGAGGTGACTTTGTTGCCGCCTACAAAGGTTAGTTCGGCGAGTTGGATGGGTTTGTCGCCTTCTAGGCCCATAACAGTTTCTGCGATGGCTAATACGTCTGCATCCATGATTGTTTTGCCTTTGTCGCCTAGTTCTTTTATGCGTTGCATGATGTCGGTGAATTGTTCTTCGTTGGGATTTAGGCCCATGTTGGTGAGGCTAGCGCGTATGGCGTTTGAGCCGCTGTGTTTGCCGGGGGCTATGCGTCGGGTGCATCCGACTAGTTCGGGTGCGATGGGTTCGTAGGTTAGGGGGTTTGCTAGGATGCCCTGGGTGTGGATGCCTGATTCGTGGGTGAATGCGTTTTCGCCGACGATGGCTTTGTTGGGTTGGGTGTGGATGCCGGTTAGGCGGCTGACTAGTTGGCTTGTGCTGTAGAGGAGTTGGGGTTTGATGTTTATGGTTTGTTTGTAGAGACTTTGCAGGGTTATGGCGATTTCTTCAAGAGCGGCGTTGCCAGCTCGCTCGCCTAGACCGTTTATGGTGGCGTGTGCTTCTTGTGCGCCGGCGCCTAAGGCGGCTATGGTGGTGGCGACGGCCATGCCAAAGTCGTTGTGGCAGTGTACACCAACGGGGACTTGGATGTTGTTGGTGAGTTTGGTAAAGAAGTCAAAGCTGCTATCGGGGGTTAGAATACCCACTGTGTCGCAGGGGGTTACGCGGTCTACGCCGGCGTTAACAGCTGTTTGGAAGACTTGGACTAGGTAGTTAAAGTCTGAGCGTGTGGCATCTTCAGCGAGCAGGTCTACGTTTAAGCCGTGGTCTTTGGCGTATTGGACACATTCTTGGGTGGTTTTTAGGACCTGTTCGCGGGTTTTACGGAGTTTGCACTCTATGTGAAGATCAGAGGTGGGTATGATCATACTCATAGTTGAGGCTCCACATTTTAGCACTGCGTCTATGTCGCCTTTGGTGCCTCGTCCAGCGCTACTGATTTCTGCGCGTAGGCCCTGTTTGGCAATTAAGCTCACAGCCTCCATTTCGCCTTCTGAGACTGCGGCAAAGCCAGCTTCAATCACATCCACGCCTAGCTCATCTAGTTTTTGGGCTATACGCAGTTTATTTTCAGCAATAAGAGATACACCGGGTGTTTGTTCACCATCACGCAGAGTGGTATCTAAAAATTTTATAGATTTAGGGAAACGGTTGAATAAAGCAATACCCCATTGAAATCACATCGCTAACTTTAGAGATAAGCGGAGATATAAAATTATGGGTAACATCATATAGGGTTTTTAGTCTTTCACACTTGTTTTGATTTAGGTTTTGGGGTTAGGATAGTTTTTCTCTTAGGCACCAGAGTCTGTTCTATACGGTGTGCATTGTGTTTGTAAAACCATCTTTTGACTACTTCTGCAAGCAACGCGTATGCTCCTAGGATGCCTACTAGGGCCAAATAGAACATGGGCGGGGGTGGTTCAAAGCCAAAGAAGGCGCCTAAGGGCGTATAGGGCACTATTAGGGCAAATCCAATGACAAATAAAAGCATGGCAATAAGGTATTTACTTGGTTTGCTCTTCCAGAAAGGTACTTGTCTGGTTCTGATAATTAAAACTACAAGTGTCTGTGAAGTTAGAGATTCTATAAACCAAGCCGTTTGAAACTGTGCTTGCTGGGCAACTGTTGCTATTGGAACGCCAGCGCCAGTCAATCCGAGGGGGATGCCGAAAACAAATATCATTATAAAAAACGTTACATAGTCAAATAAAGAACTCACCGGTCCAATGGTGATCATGAAGCGTCTTATGAAGGAAATATCCCAGCGTTTGGGTTTTGTGATGTATTCATCATCTACGTTATCGGTTGTCATTACCGTTTGCGATGTATCGTAGAGAAGGTTGTTTAGAAGTATTTGAATCGGCATCATCGGTAAAAAGGGTAGAAAAATCGAGCCGCCAGAGGCGCTAAACATGTTTCCAAAATTGGAGCTTACACCCATCAAAATGTATTTCATGGTGTTGCCAAAGGTTTTGCGTCCCTCAAGAACACCCTCGCCTAAAACGGTAAGATCCGTCTTTAGTAAGATTATGTCTGCTGATTCCTTAGCAACATCAACTGCATTGTTTACCGAGATGCCAACATCTGAAGTTTTTAGGGAAGGTGCGTCGTTAATTCCATCACCCATAAATCCGACGACATGTCCGTTGCTCTTTAGCAGATGGATGATTCGGTTTTTTTGGTCAGGAGTGACCCGAGCAAAAACGTTGGCCTCCTCAATCACTGCGGAGAGAGCTTCGTCACTCATTTGGGTAATTTCGCTTCCCAAAACAACAGCTTTAACTTCAAATCCAAGTTCACTGCAAACTTTTCTTGTTACGAGTTCGTTGTCGCCTGTGAGAATCTTTAGTTCAACACCCGCTTTATCTAGTAGTTCTATTGATTGTTTAGCTGTTTCTTTAGGAGGGTCAAGGAAGGCGACAAATCCCAGAAACACCATCTCACTCTCATCGTTTACATAGTAGGTGGCTTTTTCTTCTTTGAGATTCTTACAGGCAATCCCTAGAACGCGCAGGCCTTCAAAACTTAAATCGAGGTATTTTTGCTCAATTCTTTTCCGAGCTTCCGCTGAAAGATCAGACACTACGTTATTTAGCTCATAGTAGGAACATACTTTAAAGATTTCTTCAGGAGCACCTTTGGCTATGAAGAATCTTTGTTTGTCTTTTTCTACTACTACAGAAACTCGTTTTCTTACAAAGTCAAAAGGTACTTCATCGACCTTAGAGAAAGGCGCTATGTTTAGTTCAGTATATTTGAGTATGGCTTCATCAAGGGGACTTTTGAGGCCGGTTTGGAACCGGCTGTTTAGGTAGGAGTATAGTAAAACTTTTGGGTCGTCTTTGCCATTTAGGTCTATGTGAAGAACTAGTTTTATCTGACTCTGGGTGAGTGTTCCTGTTTTATCGGTGCATAGTACGTTCATGCTGCCAAAGGTTTCGATTGATGATAAGCGCTTAACAATAACGCCCTTTTTAGACATTGTTTGAGCCCCCTTGGAGAGGTTTATGGTTATAATCATGGGAAGCAATTCGGGAGTTAAACCAACGGCAAGGGCCACTGCAAAAAGTAGAGCCTGCAATATCCCCTGTATGTTAGGATGGAGAAGGGCTTGAATCATAAAAACAAATAGAACCAAAAGGAAAGTCACTTGCATGATAAGAAAACCGAATTTTTTAATGCCTACTTCAAATTCAGTTTCAGGTGCTTTTTGAGCAAGTTTTAAGGCGATTTTTCCATATTCAGTTAAGTCACCTGTTTTGACAACAATGGCTGTTGCTGTACCGCTGACTATAGCGGTGCCCATAAAAAGATAATTTGTCCACTCAGTTATCGAGCTCCCTTTGGTCTGGATTGGATTGGGAGTTTTTTCTATAGGGAAGGATTCACCAGTTAGTGCTGATTGGTTTACAAATAAGTCTTTGGCATCAATTACTCTTGCATCAGCGGGTGTTATGTCACCAGCTGAGAGGTAAACGATGTCGCCAGGGACAATATCATAGAGTTTGATTTCCTGTTTTTTTCCATCCCTTAGTACAGTTGCGGATGTAGCTACTTTTTCTCTGAGGAGTTCAGCGGCTTTTGAGGCATTGTTTTCTTGGTAATAACCTAATGAAACACTTAAAAAAACCATAATATAGATTACAAGGGCACTCGCATAGGATCCAAAGACGGCAGATATTCCACCTGCAATCATTAAAATTACTACAAGGGGACTTTTGAAGCGGGAAAGAAAATTAAAGATAGCTGCTCGGTTTTTTTTGCGGGCGAGTTCATTTCGGCCATAAATTTCAAGGCGTTTGTCTGCTTCCTTAGAAGTTAAACCTGCATTCGTTACGTCTAGGCGTGAAAAGAGGTCAGGTATTGGAAGACTGAGTAGTTCTTCGGTATCTAAAACTTGTGCGGAGTTGTTGTGGTAATTAAGTTTTTCATTAGACTTATCTTTATGTTCACTTCCCATGTTTTTTCCTTCATTTAGAGCATGTTTACAAAAAATTAAACGGCTAGTTTGCCTTTCTTAATCACTTTGTAGACTTCAAACCAAACGATGTTGCCAAAACCTGCCAAAAAACATAACAGCAGATTCAAAGGCGACAAAGCGGAGAATGCAAACAGACCAGCCAGCGGCGGCACATAAATCACCAGCAGTATAGCAACTATTGCAAGTACCAGTATTTGCCAGAAAGCTTTGTTTGGCCTGCGAAAGATGCTAACTATTGAGTGACTCCAGGACCTATTAGTTATTATCAAAGCTAAGTTTGCCAAAACTATCGTTGTGAAAGTCATCGTACGAGCTGTATCGACACTTAAACCACTTGCAGTTGCATATAGGTAAATCACTACTGCCAAAATCAATGCAACTATGCCCTGGATTGCAGACAAGATTGCAGCTTTTCGGTTAAATAATTTAGTGTGTATACTTCGGGGTTTGCGTTGCATAATATCGGCTTCTTCTGGTTCTGCTTCGAACACGGTTGTACATGCGGGATCAATTATGAATTCTAAGAAGACTATGTGTACCGGCAACAGAAGCAATGGCCAGCCAAGCAACACAGGTAATGCTGAGAGGCCCGCGATAGGTATGTGCACTGAAAAGATGTAAACTATGGCTTTTTTGAGGTTGTCAAAGATTCTGCGGCCTGTCTTTACGCCATCAACGATCGAAATAAAGTTATCATCCAGCAAAACTATGGTGGAGGCTTCTCGGGCTACGTCTGTACCGCGCTCACCCATGGCGATGCCAATATTTGCTGATTTAAGAGCGGGCGCATCGTTGACACCGTCACCGGTCATTGTAACTATTTCGCCGTTTGCCTTAAAGGTTTCTACAATGCGAAGTTTCTGTTCGGGTACAACCCGTGCAAAGATGGTTACAGTTCTAATGCGTTCTTTTAGCTCCTCGTTAGTTAATTTTTCAAGCTCTGGGCCTGTTATGATGTTCTCGGGGTTTCGCAAGCCAATTTGTTGACCAATTTTCTGCGCAGTCAGCGGGTAATCACCAGTGATCATCACTACGCGTATACCTGCGTTGTAGCATTCATTAACTGCATCTGAAACGTTGGGTCTTATTGGATCGATGAAACCGATTAAACCTAAGAATTTGAATGTAAAGTCATGTTGGTCTTTTGGAAGGTCCCCGCCGGTCACCTTAAATGAAACCTTGGCGACGCCTAAGACGCGTAGACCATCGTTAGCCATTTTTTGGGCATTATCAGAGATTTTTTGGGCTTCTGAGGCTTTCAGATGACATAGGTCGATTATGGCTTCAGGGGCACCCTTAGTTGCTATGAGGTAATCGGTGCCGTTGGGTGAACCCCAAACATTAGACATAGCCAGCAATTTTTGAGATAAGGGGTACTCATGGATTAGTTGCCAATCGCTGTGGACATGCTCTGTTTTTGCGAATTCGCCATCAACAAAGGTTGTAATGGCCTTTTCCATGGGATCAGAGGGAGATTTTTTGCAGGCCAATACACTGAATTCGATGAGTTCATGGCAACAATCGGGTGGACTTTTGAGCGCTGAGTCTATCTCATACATTTGGTCGTCTGCGCAGAGTCGAGATACAGACATTTTGTTTAGGGTTAAGGTGCCTGTTTTGTCGACACACAGCACAGTAGCTGATCCCAAGTTTTCGATAGCGTGAGGCTGCTTAGTTAATACCTTTATTTTGGATAAGCGCCATGCACCAAGGGCTAGAAAGATTGTTAAAACTACGGGGAATTCTTCGGGTAGAAGCGCCATTGCTATTGTTACTCCGGCCAGTATGCCGCTTATCCAATTCAACCGTGTTAAACCATAAACAATGATAACTAAGAGACAAAGAGATAACCCAAAGATTGCAAAATTACGAACTAAATGGGATACTTCAACTTTGAGTTTAGTTTCATCGCGTTCAACATGTTCAAGTTCCACTCCGATTTTGCCCATTTCCGCATGTATGCCAGTTGCTTTGACTATGGCTATGGCTTGACCTTGTGTTACAAGAGTTCCCGAGTAGATGTAGGGTTGATCATTTCCGCCAGGTCGCCAATTTTGCTCTTCTAAGGTACCAATTGCTTTTCTAACGGGAAGGGATTCTCCGGTTAGAAGTGATTCGTCAACCATCAGGTTATTGGAAGATATCAGTAATGCATCTGCGGGGATACGGTCACCTTCCGCTAAAAGAATAAGGTCACCAGTTACAACTTCCCGTCCGGGGATGCGAACCTGTTTTCCATCTCTAATAACTATGGTGCGCGGGCTTGAGAGGTTTTTTAGGGCGTCTAGAGAGTTTTCGGTTTTCCGTTCTTGATAAACTGTTATACCCATTACAACAAAAACAAAACTCAGTAAAACTAGACCCTCAGCGATGTCGCCTAAGAAAAAGTATATGCTACCGCCGGCTATTAGCAAAAAGAAAATTGGTTCTTTAATTACACTTAAGGCAATTTTAAAAATGCCTCTTTTCTTAGACGAGGGTAATTCGTTGTATCCTTCTTGCTCTAGTGTCTCTTGAGCTTTGTTGGAAGTAAGTCCAGTTAACGTATCAACATCAATGTTGTGCATTAGCATACGTTTCCTTTGTTGGTGATTGTTGGGCAGGTTTCTTTTTGCAGGCATGCAGTTTACTGATCTAACAAGGGAAATTGGAAAAGCTTAAAGGGATTTTGTCACTTTTGTTTTTTGTCAGTGGTGAAAAAAGTGAATATCGTAGAACTTCAAAAGGCACTCGAAGTCATGGGCTTAACTGAATACGAATCAAAAACATACATCAGCCTAATCCAAAAAAATACATCAAACGCAGGCAACCTAAGCAAAATGGCGGACATACCACACTCCAAAATATACGAAGTCCTAAGCCGCCTTGAAAAAAAGAAACTAATAGAAGTCCAAAAAGGCCGTCCGCTATTCTATAAAGCAATAAAACCATCCGTCGCATTGGAAAGAATAGAAACCAAATTAAAAAATACACTACAAAAAGAACTTACCCAAAGAAAAAATGACATAGAAGCATTTTATGCAAAAAAATTAGAACAAATATCTCAAGCCTACAACATACTTGACGAATTAGACAATTTTTATGAGAAAAATACAGAAATTGAATCTTCAGAAGAATTCATTTGGACAATTCACGGAAAGGACAACTTGAACAAGCAAGCCAAAGAGATTATCCAAAGTGCATCAGGGGAAGCACGATTAATGATGCCTCATGACGACTTCTCCGAATTAATTCCAACAATCAAAACAATGTCTTCCAAAGGCATCAACATCCTGCTGGTAATTCATGAACTTACAGAAAGTGTACAGAAACTCAAAAACTCAGCCAATATTTTCTATGACAAATCACCGCTACCTACAAACTGTGGAATAATTTTAGCTGATGACAAAAAAGGAATGTTTATTTCAGAAAACTCGACGATTGGATTTAAAGTATCCAGTAAAAGCGTCTTGATGGTTCTCACCCAATTTTATCACCATGAACTTGAAGAGTCAACAAAAATGAACTAACATCCCCCTTTTTTATTGCGTTTTGTTGGTGGGCCGAGCCAGACTTGAACCGGCGACCTTTGGCTCGTAAAGCCAGACATAAATTGGGCTTCTTTTAACAAATGGCTCGAAAATAAGGGGTTTTCTAAGCATTATAGACAGATGATTTATTACCAAGCTATAAAACATCAGGAATGCTTGAGAACTGGCAGTTTCGAGTCAATCATCGGAACTAAAGGACAGAGACATAAGCTGTGTGCACTTGCTAATTTAGCAAAGTATCTTAACAGATATAGCCAGTTTAAGGAACAAATGCATAATGCTGGATTACATTGGAATAATAACGATTCAGCTTTCAAGGGCTTTCTATCGATATTTAGTAAAAACCATAATGATGTCCCCAAATATCTTGAGGATATTTGGACAGCTCTCAATTGGAATGAACAGATATTCGTAAAGTTCCTTGCCATTACAGGCCTCAGAGCTGGTGAAGGCATAGATTCGTTTAATTTAATCATTGAATTGAATGATAAAGGAAGGCTTGGAGAGTATTATAATAAAGAATCTTGTGTGCTGGAACACTTCAAATATAAGGAACTGTTTCTGAGGAAGACTAAGAATACTTTCATCAGTTTTGTATCCCCACAATTTATTGAGGAAATATGCAATGCTTCCCCAGTTAATTATAATATCATTCAATGCAGGCTTAAAAGATTGAATAAGAGTTTAAGATTTAAAGAGTTAAGGAGTTTTAATAATACGTTCATTCGGAAACATAATGTTCTGGGGGAATTAGTTGATATTTTAGCTGGGAGGGTTCCGAAGTCAGTATTTGTGAGACATTACTTAGGTGCGGATATGGATGAGTTGAGCAAGCAAGTGCTGATGATTCAGGAGAGTTTGGTGGAGGTTTTGTTTGGTTTTTGAAAGTTTTTCAGTGTTTTTCACGTGTATGTGTATCGTTAAAGTTCCGATATCATTTTTCTCTTTTTTTAGGTTTTTATCGTGTATTTTACGATACCTCACCTCAAATTGAGGTGTTTTCACGTTTTAAACCCTGTTTTAAGCTCGGATTTCTGGGACAGTTGGGACTGTTGGGACAGGCTTTTAAAACTATTAAGGATATATAATTTTAAAATTATTTTTCGTTGATATTTGGAGAGTGTTCACTTATAGATAATTTTATGTGATGCTGTACATATATCGCCAAACAAGGTTAGTTCGTATGGTGCATTGCAAAAAATGTTTGTCTGAAAAAGTCGCCAAGGGCGGGTTTGT